>WLPO01000099.1 GCA_009698745.1 Actinomycetota bacterium | reverse complement strand
TGTGCTTCGCTCTTCAGCAGTCCCCCGGCTCGCGATGCCGCCGGGATGTCTCCCCGCGCGTACGAGATAGAAGCGGGCGGAGTTGATGCTGTCTACCTTGCTCACCGGAAGACTGCTGAAGATCGAAACCTTGGTCTCGAACTTGCTACACGTTGCGTTGGTTCGTGACTTGTCTCCCTTCGCCGATTTCCCTATTGACCGGTGCCCGCAATTTGCTGCAGGCCTTCGTCGCTAATGCGCTGATGGCGCGTCGGGTCCCAAATTTCTGCACGATCGAATGAACCGCTGACAACAACTCGTGAATTCAAAGTGAGACCTGCGTATTCGCGCAAAATTTCATCGATGTTGATGCGCCCTTGGGCATCGACAACAACTTCAAAGGTGTTGCTCGCAAGCGCGCGCTGCTGGTTGCGGTCCATCTCTCCAGATCGCACCTTCTCAACAGCATCCTTGGCCACTGCCTCAAATGCTTCTGCCGTCAAAATGTCGACGCACTTATCGCGACCAATCGAGAGGTAACAACGGGGTTCTAAACGGGGACGAAACGAAGCAGGCAATCCAAGCCGACCCTTTGGGTCCAACTGACGCTCATGCACCCCTACAAACACTCTGGCCTCCGCTGCCGTTTACTCAGTACTGCTTTGCTCTTCTTTTCCTTGCTGCCACTGGGTTTGAGCCATCGCCCTCACCAAGTGGCTTTACATTATCCCCACTTTCCCCCACTTGCAAGCATTATCCCCCACTTTTCTCCACTTTATTCGAGAACCATCCCTTGAGGCACGGCGAAGCCAAACATGACCCTGCAAAGCCAATCAAGACACAGCGATGCCAGCGTGAAGCAGCTACACGATGTGCGCTACGAGTGAATGAGACGCGAGTGAATTAGACGAGAGCTAATTGCGCCATGAAGGCAGCCACAACATCAGAGGCCGACAAGCCGGCGACGATTTGGCTCAATGGCATCACGCTGTGTTCGAGATCTGATTCAATCCCATCACGACCAGCATTCGGATCGCTGAGCAATTGACAAAACTGCCGTGACGACTCAGTTCCCCATTGCAAATACACCGTGCACTGAAACCGTGCAGAGTCTTGGGTTCGCCGCTGACTGATACCAACAATTTTTGCGCGTCTACCTTCAGCGTCGACGCCCATCACTTCACCTGGCCCAACGCCAGAGAAGCACACAAGGTCGCCGTAACCCCCAACGGCCAGATTTTCGCGGTGCACATGTGCAGTCAATCCATGTGCGGGCACCAGCGATGTGATCGCGGCTAGCCACGCATCGCCCAACCACCATGAAGCTCGCCCAACATCATCAATCCAGAGTCGATCATTTTTGGGTATCACCACGTCCAACCACACCTGTTTGCCGGGTGAGAGAAACACCATCCCACCGCCACTTCGACGCCGCACTATTTCTACGCTGGCTTTCGCACATGCGTCCAAATTGAGTTCGGCCTCTGTTTGTCGCGAACCCAACACAATCGCAGGAGCGGTGATGTCTACATTCCACACACTTCGTTCCGCCGGAAGATCTCGCCCATGTTGCTCGCTTGCAGTTGTGCGCACATCGTGCACACGCCATGTCGATTCAGGAAGCGGCGGCAAGATACTGCTTCCACTCGTCGGGCACACGTCCCACCGACACAGTGATCCACGCCAGTTCACGTGGCGCAAGAGGCTGAGACTCAAGCAACATTCCGGCCTCTTCAGGAGTCCTATCACGCTTTCGTAAATTGCACGGACGACATGCCGCTGTCACGTTTTCCCAAATATGCATGCCACCGCGCGAGCGTGGCATGACATGGTCGATCGAGTCGGCGACTCCACCGCAGTACTGACAGCGGTGATCATCTCGTGCAAACACTGCACGTCGAGAAAGTGCTGTGCGGCGATGATACGGAACCTTGACCATGTAGCGCAGTCGGATCACGAGCGGACCAGGAATGCTCATCGTTTCCGAATGCACTTCGGTTCCATCATCTTCAATAATTTCGGCTTTGTCCGACAACACCAAACACACGGCGCGTCGTGCAGACACAACACTCAGCGGCTCGTATGTTGCATTTAATACCAGCGCGCTTCGCATCAGTTATGCCTTGTGAAGTCGCCGACGCATCGACGTTCCGGTACTGTGCCAATCTTTTGACCACTCCAAATAATCAATGACGTCGGCAGTCTCTGGTTGGTCAACGCCATACCCATATTGAGTAGTCAGTCGAAAATTGATATATGCACGCGAAGGCAACGGGAGATGCGATCCATGACGCCACCATTGTCGTGGAACTAATCGCTTGGCCGAACGAAGCGCCGTCACCCACAGACCGGGCCGCACAACAACGGCACCAATGAGTTTCAGATACGTGCGGAGAGCCAACATCAGATCAGCCCGGCTTTGGTTCCTTGGGTAGACCCAACACCATCTCGCCGATGATGTTGCGTTGCACCTGAGATGAACCGGCATAGATCGTTCCTGCGCGAGCGTTCAAGAATGTCATTGTCCAGCTCATTGAATCATTTGGCGCACCAGCGTCGTCAGTCGAAAACGCACTAGAAGGCTTACGTCCTGTAGGGACCATTGCATCCATTCCCAAAAGATCTACGCCTAGCTCGGTGACGATCTTGTGATACTCACTCCAATACAACTTAAAGATTGCGCCATCAGGACCAGGGTGATGTCCGGCCAGAAACTTTGTCAATGTGCGCATGCCCAAGTAACGCATCACTTGCACCTTGGAATAACACCACGCCAACTTTTGGCGAATACGCGGGTCATTATTAACACCGCGATCTTTCGCAAGTTGCAGCAATCGGTCAAACTCAGCCTCAAAAGCAATCGGGGCAATCGAAGCCGCAGCCCCGCGTTCAAAACCAAGCAGACCCATGGCAACTGCCCAACCGTTGTTTACTCCGCCAACAACATTTTCTTTTGGCACGACAGCGTCTGTGTAAAACACTTCGTTGAATTCGCTCTCACCAGACAACATTTTGATTGGTCGTACCTCGATACCGGGTTGCCTCATGTCGACAAGCAAAAATGAAATGCCTTTGTGTTTTGGCGCATCTGGATCTGTTCGTGCAAGCGTAAAAATATGATCGGCTAGATGTCCGGCTGAGGTCCAAATCTTTTGTCCGTTCAACACCCATTGATCGCCGTCCAACTCTGCGCGCAATCCAACGTTTGACAAATCGCTTCCGGCGTTTGGTTCGCTGTAACCCTGACACCATGTATCTTCGCCTGCGAGCAAGCGAGGCAAGTAATGACGCTTTTGCTCTTCGGTACCAAACAGCAACAACGTGTTACCGAGCATTTGAATGCTGAACACGTCGTTATGTCCTCCGGTTGGTACACCAGCGCGAGCAAACTCTTCGGCGATAATGACTTGCTCAAGTTCCGACAAACCGCCGCCACCAAACTCGACTGGCCAGCCAGGAGCGAGGTACCCAGACGAAAACAGTGTTGCGCGCCATTCGGTA
>WLPO01000098.1 GCA_009698745.1 Actinomycetota bacterium | reverse complement strand
TTTACGCGATCAAGTCTGTAGTCCTTGGTAGCAGGCAGTGACTCTCCGTCTCGAGCAATGACTCTCGCAGTGAACCCTTCGGACTCGATGAGCTTTATAGCTTCCAATTCGCTGAGCCCAATGGGTGCTGACGTTGCAATAGTAGGCACATCTACGGGTCCGCTACCTGTTTCGCCTGGTATTGGAACAGGAATTGGATCTACCGGAGTTGGCGTATCACCGGGTACGGGGGCAACGTCTGCCTTCTCGAGGTATGAATCGTCTAGCGCCATAGCCGTCCATGTGCCGCCGTTTGCATCGGAGTATTCGTAAGCCGGAACAACCCACACGGTGTTAGCGCTGTCGTACAGCAGTGTGTAAGTACGGCGCACACTTGTGAGAATGACTGTCGTTGTGCACGGAGTCTCTGTCTCGCCACACAAAGTTGGCGCTCCCACAAACCCTTCAGGGTCGCACGATACGTTTTGCGGACACGCCACATCTGTTGTCGCGCGCACACTGTCGGACGCCATAAACATTCCACCATTTAGGCGCGGCAGAGCCTCGCTCGCACTGATCGTTCTGTACTTTCCAACGTTGGACGGCTTACCGAGTAGCCCGTACGCCGTAGTTATGCGTCCGTAATCCGAAAAGCCCACCAACCCCCAGTAAGTGTCGTGGCCTTCAACAACGTACGCGCCGTCCACGGTGACATCCCAAGCAGTGCGCATCACATTTTTTACTGTGAACCCGTCTCCGAGAATTTCTAGAGTTTTAGCACGGGCTTCAGAATCAGAAGGCAAACTCACAGCATCTGGGAGAGTTTCTAAAACACACCCAACGACGCTCGAACCATCTTGAGCCTGATCACTCCCTGAAGATGCCGGCGGCGCAACACAAGACGGAACTGTAGAACCATCATTGTTGTAGTACGACCAGCCGCCATTTGCCATCACGGTGAGGTTTCCTGCTTTGAAAATTCCCCCGTACTCACTGTTGCGCTGGACTTGCTCTGTGATGCCTAAGCGTTGCGCAATGTCCTTTGCATCTGTTTCGGTTGGAGTCCCCCACTTCCACACATCTTGTTTAGAGCCTGCAATATCGACTCCATCTGCGAGAGTGAAAATCATTTCTCCACTGAGTCGCATTGCGCTATCCGACGAGATGGCATTGGAAGACTCAACAGGGCTAGCGGCGAGCTGGATGCCAGGAACTTCGCTCTCACCATTTATCGCAACGGAGCCAACTACAAGTACCGCAATTGACGCAGCGGCACCTACGAGCGCTAGGCGATACCGAGACGAAGATGCATTGCGTTCGAGCGGAACTTGCACTGGCTGTTCACGATATTGCGCTGCGCGCTTCATGAGATAGTCGCCGGATCGGACGAGCAATTCGTCAATGTTGTCTTGTTCGTCTTTTTCGTTCATAGTGGTTGCTCCATCGTTGTTGTGTCGTGCGAAGAAGAAAGAGACCGATCAATCAGTGATGATGACCGAAGAGTTGTCAATCCACGATGAACATTGTGGTTCACCACTGCACGAGTGACTCCGAGAAGCTCTGCAACTTCTTCATACGTCCAACCAAATGCATGCACAAGCATCACGCATACACGTTGATCAGCATTTAGCGTCACCAACATTTGAAGCATGTCATGCAGTGCAGGATCTTCATGAACGATGTCGGGAAATCGGCTTGGGAAAGTCGTGCGTTTCATCCATCGCACATGGCTGCGCGATTTTGACTGAGCGACACGATAGAGATACCCAAGTGGGTTCTCCATTCGCGCCACCTTGACACGGTTTTCCCAGGCGTACTCTTCGACATCGGAACACAAATCACTTCCAACTTCGATTCCCCATTTGGCTACCAATACCGGCAACAGACGTGATCGAATTTCGTCAATCAATCCGTCGAAGCCATCGACGCTGTTTTGGGGTGTCTTTTTCTCCATCACCTACTCAAGACCCTGCACCCCACCAGTTTGTCCCATAAATTTGGAAGACGCCTATGCCCTTATGGGATAAGTGGCAAATCCGCCGACGGCCTGGAGTGCCGTTTGAATGGCTGAATCCCATAGATATAGGCTTCATACGTATAGTTATAGAGTACATACTTACTAGAGACTGAAAAATTTCCTGGAGGAAAAAATGTTTACTCGTCGCATCAAGAATGCTCTCGGAGCAATAACGGCAATCAGCTTGTTGGGGTTCTTCGCAGTCCCAAGCGAAGTGCATGCTGCAATCACTGTTACGGTCACCGACTCATCGGGCGCGGCAGTAGGCGGTGCATTTGTTGCTGTTCTCAATAGTGATGGAGATGCAATCGATAGTGCGATCACCGCAAAAGACGGCACAGTGTCAGTAAACGAAAGTACTGGATCTGGTCTTGTTGTTGCCGCTCCTGGATTCCAGATCAAAACGGTCCAAGGTGCCACGGCGCAAACTGTTGCGCTCACTGCCTCAACAAAATCAAAATTGTCTTACGCGAATGCATTTGGTGCGCAGGTGCGCACAATTGCTGCCGACGGTGAAAGTGGTGTGTATTACGCAACCTCCGATGCTCAACCCACTGTGTGGCGCACGAGTGACTACGCAGGTTCGTGGTCTCCTGTTCCTACCACTGCCGATTCTGATGTGGCAACTGCTGCAACTGCCGGTGCGATGCCACAGACCGAAGCCGCTGGCGAGATTTTTACTTCGGGCGTCAAGGGTGAAGTTGCAGTGCAAGTTGGACAGACGTTGTACTACTCACGCACCTATGGAAATACGTGGTCGACAGTTGCGAATTACAACTTGGTAAATGGTCCGAACAAAAAGCACTACTGGGTACACGGTGGTGCAAATGCTGAAAATTCCTACATCGTCGGCGTCACCGATTCGGGAATGCACATCGCCGTCATGCCCGATAGTTCAAGCGATGCAGCTCCAAGCTTCACGAACGTCACTGCAACAATTGGTCGCTACTCCGCTGCTGACCGTGTGGCTTTTGCTGTCGGTAGTACTGGTGACATCTTTATGGCAACTGTCAATGGCAGTGGTACGCGCATTTCGCAAATCACACCCGCAGCGACTGCTGCAGCTATCACCGCAACAGCTGGATCCTCTCTAGGAACCTTCAGTACACCGCACACCATGGCAACTACTGGTACTGGCCTTGTCAAACTGAGCACTCTCGGCACGGCAACACCTCAAGCACTGGTAACACACTTGGTTGATGGTGCGACAGTCTCGTTTACCGCTGGAGCGTTGGTATCGGGTACCTGGACAATGTCTTCGGGAATTGAAGGATCAACTCAAGCAAACAGCCTCGCTCTGAACGGCATGAATGCCTTGTCGGGTAACTGCGGCCAAAATGGCGGCACGCCTCTCGTTGCGTCAATCGCGCCAGAGGCCCCATCGGGTTCAGATGTTCTATTGGGTTTCGAAGTAGTGGGCACAATTGGCCAGTGCATGTTTGTGTTTAACGCAACTGGTTCAGGCAGTCTCTTGGGCACCGCATTCACATCAACAAAAGTTGC
>WLPO01000097.1 GCA_009698745.1 Actinomycetota bacterium | reverse complement strand
TGGAATGGCTCCACCGATCTCGACTGGAGCACTTCGGTTGACATCGAGAAAACCATTACTGCCGACCAAGCACTCATCGGTAGTGGCATTGACCCTTCGCTGTACGCAGATACTCCGCTCGCAAAATGGAATGACAAAGAGTGGCTTGAATTTGGTATTGAAAGTCGCAGATGGACGCTGTCGCAGTTTTTGCACGGCGAACAGGGTGCGCTCATCTGCACAGCCAAAATTGTGGAGACCGTCCCTTGGTACGACGCAAAGTTGTACGCAAGCACACAAGTAGTTGACGAAGCTCGTCACGTTGAAGTGTTCGCACGTTACCTGGACGAAAAAATGGGCGGCATGTATCCGGTCAATGCACACTTGAAGATGTTGCTGGACGACATCATCAAAGACAGCCGCTGGGACATGACCTACCTGGGAATGCAAATCATGATCGAAGGTCTTGCACTTGCAGCGTTCGGTTACTTGCATGAACTTACAGGCGAGCCACTGCTTAAGAAGCTGTTACGTTATGTAATGAGTGACGAAGCACGTCACGTTGCGTTCGGCGTTCTCAGCCTTAAAGAGGCGTATGAAGACATGACGGACTCAGAGATCAAAGATCGCCAAGAGTTTGCTTTTGAAGCGAGCATCCGTATGCGTGACCGATTCTTACAACAAGAAGTGTGGGAGCGCATGGGCGTAAAGCCACGTGATGTTGTTCCAATCACGATCAATGATCCAACTCGCAAGTTCTTTCAGCAATTGTTGTTTGCCAAGATTGTTCCAAACTGCAAAAAGTTGGGATTGCTTGATCGCAACGACAAGTGGCTGCGTCACCGTTTCGAAGAAATGGATGTCATCCAATTCGAAGATCACGAGGACACAGGCGAAGAGTTCACCAAGTTTGAATTGGGTGCGCAGCTCGCCACTGTTGGCGAATAGTCTTTAACGCATGGCGAGGTTTGGTCAAGTACTAACAGCAATGGTTACTCCGTTCGATAAGAACGGAGCACTCAATCTGGATGGTGCGCGGCGCCTTGCAAAATGGCTGCAAGACAATGGCAACGACGGTCTCGTTATTGCGGGCACGACGGGCGAGTCGCCTGTACTTACTGACGACGAACGTTTAAGTCTGTTCGCGGCTGTGGTTGAGGCCGTCACGATTCCGGTCATTGCCGGCACGGGCACTAACGACACTGCGCATTCGGTGCACTTGACCAAAGAGGCAACGAAGCTCGGTGTAGCGGGCATCTTGGCCGTAACTCCGTATTACAACCGTCCATCTCAAGCGGGTATCGAAGCCCATATGCGCGCGATGTGTGCTGCAACTTCACTTCCTGTTGTTGTGTACGACATTCCGGTACGCACCGGTCGCAAAATATCGACACAGTTGTTGCTCAAGTTGGCTCGCGAAGTAAAAAATGTTGCAGCAGTGAAAGATGCTGCAGGCAACCCAGCCGAGTCTGCAGTGTTGATGTCACAAGCACCTGCAGGTTTTGAGTTGTACAGCGGCGACGATGGTCTCACGCTTCCATTTATGGCCATTGGCGGTTGTGGTGTCATTGGAGTAGCCACTCACTGGACTGGGCAAGATCACCAAGAGATGTTTGATTACTGGGCAAAAGGCGATGTTGACGGTGCACGTCGCGTAAATGCCCGCATGCTCGAGAGTTTTGCGTTTGAGACTGGCGATGACAATCCAAACCCATTGCCGAGCAAAGTGATGATGAACTTGTTGGGTCTTGAAGTGGGCGAGGCGAGATTGCCAATGGGTCCGCCACCTGCTGGCCTAGAAGAGCGTGGCAAGAAAGTGCTCGAAAACTTGCGCGCTGCTCGCTTGGCACAAAAATAATGGCAGCACCAGTTCGAATTATTTTTCTTGGTGGTTTAGGTGAGATAGGTCGCAACTGCATGGCGATCGAGCAAGACGATCGACTGCTGCTGATCGATTGCGGACTGATGTTTCCTGATGCTGATATGCACGGCATCGACTTGGTGTTGCCCGACTTTACCTATCTGCGTGAAAATGCGCACCGCATCGAAGCATGTGTTGCAACTCATGGCCACGAAGATCATGTGGGTGGCTTGCAGTTTTTGTTGCGCGAACTTTCGTTTCCAATCTATGGTTCGCCGGTCACGCTTGGTCTTGCTCGCAACCGCATTGAAGAAGCAGGACTGTTGGGCAAAACCGAACTGATTCCTGTTGTTGACAACGAGCGTCGGCGTATCGGGCCGTTTGATGTTGAGTTCATTCCTGTTACACACTCTGTTCCTTTTGCGCACGCCATTGCGTTGCACACTCCTCAAGGCGTCATCATTCACTCGGGTGATTTCAAGATCGATCTCACGCCGGTTGATGACCGCCGAACAGATTTGGCTCGGCTTGGCGCGTTGGCTGCAGGAGACGGAATTCGCTTGCTCATGCTCGACAGCACAAATGCAGAAGAACGTGGTTCGGCGCCGAGCGAACGCAGCGTCGGCGTCGTATTGCGACAGTTGTTTGCCGAACACAAAACCGAGCGCATCATTACCGCAAGTTTCGCTAGCCATATTCATCGCGTGCAACAGATTGCTGAAGCGGCGATTGACGCTGGTCGAGTGGTGGCGACACTTGGCAGGTCAATGATCAACAATGTGAGAATGGCGCGCGATCTTGGCATCATCAAGTTGCCTGATCATGCGTTTGTCAACATCGAAGAAATCGATAACTACCCGCCCGAAAAAGTGTGTGTTATCTCGACTGGTTCGCAAGGCGAGCCGATGGCCGCGCTTTCACTGCTTGCAAGAGGCGACAACAAGTTCGTCAAGATCGGGCCAAAGGACTTGGTGATTTTTTCGAGCCACGCAATTCCCGGCAACGAAAGCAATGTCAACCGCGTGATCGACGGCTTGTTGCGCGCTGGTGCCGATGTGGTGCATTCGGGTATTGCCGACGTGCACGCAACAGGTCATGCTCAAGCCGAAGACCTCAAGATGTATTTGTCGATTACTGAACCCGAATGGTTTGTGCCAATTCATGGTGAGTATCACCACATGATTGCGAACACAAAGCATGCTCGCACCATGGGCGTTCCCGACTCACGAATTGTGCTGTGTGAAGATGGAGACGTAATTGAGATCACCGATAATGGAATCGAGCTTGCTGGCAGAGTGCCCGCGGGCATGTTGTATGTAGATGGCATCGTTGGCGATGTCGGTCAGGGCGTTTTGCGCGACCGCAAAGTCTTGGCAGAAGAGGGCGTGGTCGTTGTTGTTGTAACTGTCGATATCGACGCTGGGCGAGTGCTGGTTGGCCCAGAGATCATCACTCGTGGTTGGGTGTACGCGCCGGAAGCAGAAGACTTGATTGATGAGGGAGTAGCCACGGTCGCGAAAGCCGTTGAAAAAGCCCTCAAAGCGGGAACTCGCGATGTGGATGCGCTCGAAAAAGAAGTGCGCCGTGCCGCTGGCAAGTTTGTGTCGGAGCGCACCAAGCGACGTCCGATGATTGTGCCAATCGTGATGGAGGCATAGGCCCAATTTGGGTATGCCCCAATTGGGTAG
>WLPO01000096.1 GCA_009698745.1 Actinomycetota bacterium | reverse complement strand
TAGCTCACACCATCGAAATCTTGAAGGGCTTGCGCGACAAATACGAAGCGCACCACCGTGTCACGATCACCGATCAAGCATTGGTGGCTGCTGCCAACTTGTCAGACCGCTACATCGCAGACCGTCACCTGCCAGACAAGGCAATCGACCTCATCGACGAAGCCGGCAGCCGCTTGCGCATCAAGCGCATGGCAACGCCTCCCGACTTGAAAGAGATCGAAGCCAAGATCAACGACGTGCAAGAGGCTAAAAAGAAGGCCGTTGAAGAGCAACGCTTCGAAGAAGCCGGTCGTTTGCGCGATCAAGAGCGTGCATTGCTTGAAGAGCGTCTCGAAAAAGAGGCTGCTGTAAAAGCAAGTGGCATCGACTTGTTTGACGAAGTAGACGAAGAAGCAATTGCCGAAGTGTTGAGCATGTGGACAGGTATTCCTGTGTACAAACTCACCGAAGAAGAAACGGCCAAGTTGCTCAACATGGAAGCCGAGTTGCACAAGCGAATCATTTCGCAAAACGATGCAATCAAGGCTGTCAGCCAAAGCATTCGTCGCACACGCGCGGGCCTCAAAGACCCGAAGCGTCCAAGTGGTTCGTTCATCTTCCTTGGCCCAACTGGCGTGGGTAAGACCGAGCTCGCAAAAACGCTTGCCAACTTCTTGTTCGGCGAAGACGATGCATTGATCTCGCTCGACATGAGTGAATACATGGAGAAGCACACAGTTAGCCGCTTGGTTGGCTCGCCTCCGGGCTACGTGGGTTACGAAGAAGGCGGTCAGCTCACTGAGGCCGTGCGCCGCAAGCCGTTCTCGGTTGTGTTGTTTGACGAAATCGAAAAGGCTCACCCAGACGTGTTCAACACACTGCTGCAGATCCTTGAAGAAGGTCGACTCACCGACGCACAGGGTCGCAGCACCGACTTCCGCAACACTGTGTTGATCATGACATCCAACTTGGGCACACAAGATTTGCGCAAAGCAAATGTTGGCTTCGGCAAAAACGACGAAGCATTGTCATACCAGCGCATGCGCGACAAGGTCAACGAGGCTCTCAAGGGTCACTTCCGACCAGAGTTCCTCAACCGCATCGACGAAGTCATCGTGTTCCACGAACTTGGCATGGAAGAAGTTGTGCAGATGGTCGACTTGATGAGCAAGCGCGTCATTGCGCAGCTCGAAGGTCTTGGTCTCGGACTCGAACTCACGCAGTCGGCAAAAGAGTTATTGGCCAAGCGTGGTTACGACCCACAGTTGGGCGCTCGTCCATTGCGTCGTGCACTGCAACGCTTGATCGAAGACCCAATGTCGGAGAAGCTCTTGAACAAAGAGTTCGCCGCAGGCGAGATCATCGTTGTCGACACCGAAGAAGACCCAGAGAGTGCTGGCGAGCGTCGCATGACGTTCAAGGCAGTCGAGGGTTTTAAGCCACCAGCAGCGATTGAACTTGCTGGCGCCGGTGACGGCACTACTGCAACACCTGAGTGAACCCGTTGGTGTTTAAAACATCTACTCGCTCTGTAATCGTGCGCGCACTTGTTGCTGTTGCAACATGCGTATTATTGACGAGTTGTCGTGTTGACTCAGTCGTCACTCTCGACGTAGACCCAAATGGCAGTGGCACACTTGCAATTGTCACTACTGCTGATGCAGACGTTGTTGCCAAGTATCCAAACCTTGCATCTGAACTGAGTTTTGAAGATGCCAAGGCAGCAGGTTGGTCGGTCTCTGACGTTGCGACAACACCGGAAGGTGCGATGCAGGTGCGGGTTGCACACAATTTTGTGAACCCAGAAGAAGCCACGGCATTGCTCGGGCAACTGAGCAGCGAATTTGGTCCATTCAAAGGTCTCACGCTCACCCGCAGTGGCAAAGACACTGACTCGACGTGGAATCTTGTGGGTCAATTGCAAGTCAACGACGGATTAAACGCGTTTGCCGACCCGCAACTGCTCACCACGATTGGTGCATCACCATTTCAAGCAACACTCGCAAACTCTGGCCTTGACATTGGCCAAGCAGTTGGTGTCACTTTCAATCTGAAGTTGCCGGGCAAAGTTGAATCAACAACTGGTATCTTGAAGTTTGGAACATTGCAATGGAACGCTGCATTTGATGGCAGCACCCAAGACCTCGCAACGACCACTCAAAATACGGCTGTTGCCGCGACGATCGCGCGCATCTTCTCGCCGCTCTTGCGCTGGATGCTGATTTTGTGGGTTGTCGGCATGGCCGGTTTTTCCGCATTCGTCGCTTTCTGGCGCTACAGGCGACACAGGCGCACACCCACTCTGTAGCGTTGGCGCATGGCTCGACTGCGCACGGTGTACAACTGCGGTGATTGCGGTGCTACGCATTACAAGTGGGCCGGCAAGTGCGACTCGTGCGGCGCATGGAACACACTCGTTGAAGATGTCGAAGATCCAAACTCGCACACCACTCTTGCTGCAGGCATGGCGCTCATTCCACCGGGCGAAGCACAGCCGATCGGCAAGCTCGATGCTTCAGTTGGTCAACCGCTTTCGACCGGCATCTCCGAACTCGATCGCGTACTCGACGGCGGATTAGTACCTGGATCAGTGACATTACTTGGTGGCGAACCAGGCATCGGTAAGTCCACATTGTTGTTGCAGCTCCTCGCCTCGTGGCCCACACGCTCGCTCTATGTAACGGCTGAAGAAAGTGCGCAACAAGTGCGCCTGCGCGCCGAACGATTGCATGCCGTGCGCGACAACTTGTGGCTTGTGTCGGAGCCTTCACTCACCAACATTGTTGCTGCGCTCGACAAAGTAAAACCAGAGTTGCTCGTGATCGACAGTATCCAGGCCGTTGCAGATCCTGCGCTCGGTTCTGCGCCGGGTTCAGTTGTGCAGGTGCGCGGCTGCGCACACCGCCTTGTGCAAGAAGCGAAGCGTCGCAATATTCCGACAATCTTGGTTGGCCACGTCACCAAAGACGGCGGGCTCGCTGGCCCGCGCGTGCTCGAGCATGTTGTTGACACCGTTCTTTCATTTGAAGGCGAACGCCATCACGCACTTCGCATCTTGCGCGCGGTCAAGCATCGTTTTGGTTCTACTAACGAACTCGGATTATTTGAGATGACCGAACTTGGGTTGGTTGGTGTGCCCGATGCAAGCCAAATGTTTTTGGCCGACCGACGCCCAGGCACACCTGGTTCGGTTGTAGTGCCAACGCTCGAAGGTCAGCGCCCATTGCTTGTTGAAGTGCAAGCACTGACTAATGCAATGAGCGGCAATGTGCCGCCACGTCGCAGTGCACAGGGCCTCGACCCAGGACGCCTTGCCATGTTGTTGGCAGTGCTCGAACGCCGAGCAGGTATCAGTCTCTCGCAGCATGAAGTGTTTGCTTCGGTCGTTGGTGGCGTGCGTCTGAGTGAACCTGGCAGCGACTTGGGTCTGTGCATTGCGCTTGTCTCAGCAGTAACGAACACGCCTGCGCCAAGCGACCTGGTTGTATGCGGCGAAATTGGTCTTGGTGGAGAAATCCGCCACGTAGGCCACATGTCGCGTCGACTTACCGAAGCTGCTCGCCTTGGCTTTACGCGAGCCATCGTGCC
>WLPO01000095.1 GCA_009698745.1 Actinomycetota bacterium | reverse complement strand
TATGACGAGGGGCTTAGACATGACTTTTCATCGTTACGTGGTTTTGCACTGTCTTGTCAAGGCTATCCACGTAAAGCCAAATGCAGTAAGGGTTTAATTTCGCTAGCGTGAGTAATGAAATGACCAATGACGCACATGAAGGTTTGGCAAATGCCACCACTCGTGACGATGCAGCACATGCTCTTGCACTTGGATGGAATGAGCGACTTGCGACGGAGTTGATTGAAAAAAAATACGACATGACGTCGTTGCAACGCGACCGAAGGCTCGGTCGAGTGAGCAGAATCGATCGCGGATGGAGCACGATTCTGACAAGTGGAGTGCATGACGCAGTTGATGGTGTCGAACGTGTGCGCAACATCGGTGCCGAAGTTGCTGTTGGTGATTGGGTAATTATTTCTGACGACTTAGAGAAAATTGATCACGTGTTATCGCGCAGTTCGGCACTTACTCGTCGTGCTTCGTCGGACACTGTGCGAGCAGAGTCACACACTGTTGCAGCAAATATTGACACCGTGCTTGTAGTGCAGGCCGCAACGCCAGATCCAAACTTGCGGCGCATTGAACGCGAACTTGTGCTGGCATTTGACAGTGGCGCACAACCAGTTTTGGTGTTTAACAAAATTGACGAAATGGATGCCGACGGATTGTCGCTGATGGTGCGCCGAGTTGAGCCCGTGCTTGCTGGTGTGCCACTGCATTTTGCGAGTGCAAAAACCGGGGCAGGGCTCGACGGCCTGCGTGCCTATACGTATATATATGACACACAAAAGAATGCCGCCTATTCGCCTCAGACAATTGCCTTGTTGGGGGCCAGTGGAGTGGGCAAATCAACGCTGATTAACGCTTTGTCCGGCCATGATGGGCAAGCGACAGGGGCGGTGCGTGAAGGTGACCAACGCGGTCGCCACACCACCACGGCAGCCGAACTCGTGCGCCTCGTAAATGGCGGCTGGCTCATTGATACGCCAGGCTTGCGCGCAGTGAGTTTGTGGATGAGCAATCACGGGATCGAACAAGCATTCAGCGATATTTTTACGTTGACCGAGTCGTGCAAGTTTCGCGACTGTAAACACGAAGATGAACCGAGTTGTGCTGTGCGAGCAGCGGTAGAACGCGGTGATGTGTCGTTAGAGCGACTTGCAAATATGAAAATGCTTGTGGCCGAAGAGCTTGAACTTGAAGAACAACAGGCCGTGCACGAACGTGCGTATGACCGCAAGGGTGCGCGAAAGAAACCTAAAAATTAAACAAACGCAATAGTGACAGTTGCGCCACCGCCAGGTGTGTCTGATACCGATGTTGTTGCTTCGTGGTCGGTTGCAAATTGTTTAACGATCGCCAAACCAAGACCGGAACCTGGCAGAGCGCGAGTTGCCGCTGCCCGATAGAAGCGGTCAAACACAAGTGGCTTGTCGGCATCGCTGATGCCAGGACCATGGTCGACAACATCGATGCGATTGTTGGTCACGATGATTTCAACCGGAATGGCAACTGGACAAAACTTAAGTGCGTTGTCAACGAGGTTGCTGAGTGCTCGCTCGAGCTGACCGAGGCGAACAGTAACTTCATGTGGACTATTGGCAACCACTGTGACGGTGCGGCCAGTGCGTCGGCTGGATCGATTGGCTACTTCAGTTGCTACTTCCACAAGATCAACCGAAGTTGGCTCCTCGACCAAGCGTTGGTCGCTTGCAAGCGCCGCGAGTTCGCTTGAGAGTGAAGTGAGTTCGTCCACTTCGGCCCGAATGTCGCGCAAGATCGCATCTCGTGTAGGTGCATCAAGCGTGTCGCGTTCGAGTAGTTCGGTGTTGGCACGCAGGGATGTCAGTGGAGTGCGCAATTCGTGGCTTGCATCTTGCACAAGTTGTTTTTGTTGTTCGCTACTGAGACGCAATGCACCAAGCATGGTGTTAAAACTGGCTGCCAATTGCTCGATCTCACGGTCGCCATGAATATCGAGCGTGGTGTTGAGCTCTTGCGTGACCGCGATATGTTCTGCCGCATCGGCAAGTTGTTGAATTGGTTTTGCCGTGCGACGAGCAACCCACCAACCAGCGAGTGCTGCCACAAAAATACCGAGAAGACCCGTAGCAATCAACCGCATTCGAATGCGTTGCTGTGCGTGCTCGATTTCGCTGATGTCTTTAGCGAGTTGGAGGGCACCGCCATTAACAAGCGGAATGGTGAGCATGCGGTATTTGACGCCAGCGATTGATGTGGTGAAACGCGCGCTTCCACCCGCCGGATTGTTAGCAATATTGATCACTTGTTGAGTGATGGGTAAATCAACTTCGCCGAGGGCAATTATCACCGTGCCGGCCGGATCGATCACTTGTGTCACGGTGTCGAAGCGCGTGGGCATCAGTGCATCCGAGAGAGGATTGCGCTGACGTCGGCCATTTGGCGGGATCTCTTGATTTTCGTGCAGTGTTGCTGCGATGGCTTCGATGCGCGCGTCGAGCGTGCTGTCGACCTCGTGAATGAGTTGTCGCGAAATGACCGTTGACACCCCGAACGAAAGTGTGACGACAACAACGAGCACAATTGTGCTCGTTGTGAGCAAGAGTCGTGTGCGCAAACTCATGATGGTTTCACCACGTAGCCAACACCGCGTGCAGTATGCAGCAGTCGTGACTCGCCACCCTCTTCGAGCTTGCGACGCAAATAGCCGATGTACACGTCGAGCGACTTGGAATTGGTTTCGAAATTAAAACCCCAGATGTGTTCGTATAAATATTCTCGTGACAGAACTATTCCTGTCTGTTCGAGCAATATGTGCAACAGATCAAACTCGGTCTTGGTGAGATCGATTTGGCGAGAGCCACGATGCACTTCACGGCGATTTGCATCTAGCGTGAGATCTTCTAGTTGTAAGACAGTTGCTGTGCTACTTGATGGCGTGTGTCTGCGCAAGAGTGCACGCACTCGTGCAAGTAGTTCATCAACCGCAAATGGTTTGACGAGGTAGTCGTCTGCACCAGCGTCAAGACCAGCAACGCGATCTCCAACTTCGTGACGTGCGGTGAGCAACAAAATTGGTGTGCGATTGCCGCGATGGCGAAGCTCTTTGCACACAGATAGGCCATCGAGAAATGGCATTGACACATCGAGCACTGCGGCATGTGGAGCCTTTGCGAGAATTGTGTCGAGGGCTGCTTGACCGTCATTGACCGCAGTAACTGAATAGCCCTCAAGTTCAAGCACTCTTTCCACGGCTTTGCGTACCGAGGGGTCGTCTTCTGCAATGACAACAGAAAATTGTTGGTTATTTGCAGACTTCATAGATTTGACGATACTCGCCTTAAACCCTTGTGAATAAAGGGAGTGGGAGTTCTTGATCAATCCTTACCTTGTCTTGATCTAATTCTTACCAACGCACAACAAGATCACTCTCGTGTTCGGAACCCCCCGGCACACAACGAAAGGGAAACATCATGAACAAGCAAATTCGAAGTGTTATCGCGGGAACCGCGATTGTCGTAGCGATGGGAACCGTAGGACTCGGCATCGTGGGTAATGCACATGCACAATCTGCGCGCATGAATTTGGTTGGTGCATCAAACATGTCCATGAAGAACGGTGTAGGAATGATTGCACGAGCAGGAGACGGACGAGGCCCGGGCAAAGATATTGCAGCAATCGCATCTGTCTTGAAGTTGACCGAAGCCGAACTGAAGACTCAGGTTGAAAGTGGCAAGACGCTTGCGCAGATTGCTACCGCTCAGGGTGTTGATGTGAAGTTGGTAGTTGATGCAATTGTTGCTGACATGAAGTCACATATCGCTGATGAAGTGAAGTCTGGTGAGATCACTCAGGCCCAGGC
>WLPO01000094.1 GCA_009698745.1 Actinomycetota bacterium | reverse complement strand
GCCCCCGGCACAAACACCACTCGCCCATCTGCAAGGTGCCCAAGCGCATCTCCGCCAGCGACCAACCGCTCAAAACGCACCTGTTCGTTATTCACTGCAACTCATGCTACGACCCAAATGCGAGCCAACTAGGATGACCTGCGTGACGTTGCCAATTCAGATTGCGCCCTCTGTTCTTCCAGTCGATTTTTCTAAACTCGGTGAAGCGATTGTTGCGCTCGACGAAGCAGGTGTCGACCTCATTCAATGGGATGTGATGGACGGTCAGTTTGTACCAAATCTCACATTTGGTCCTGACATCATCGCCTCAACACGATCGCTAACCAAGTTGCCATTTGAGGCCCACCTCATGGTGCTTACTCCAGATGTGATGGCCAAGCGATACGTAGAGGCTGGTTGCCAGCGATTGATCGTGCATGCCGAAGCCTGCACGCACCTGCACCGCACACTTGGCAATATTCGCGAACTCGGCGCGACCGCCGCTGTAGCGCTCAACCCTGCAACGCCAGCGAGCGCAGTTGCCGATGTACTCGACCTCGTTGACATGGTGCTGGTCATGACTGTCAACCCAGGTTTTGGTGGCCAAAGTTACATCTCAACGATGGAGCCAAAGATTGCTGAAGTGCGCGCAATGATTCGCAAAGCCGGTTTAGACGACGTAGTCAATGTTGAAGTTGATGGCGGCATTGGCCCAAAGACAATCGCAGGGGCCGCAGCCGCCGGCGCAAATGTTTTGATTGCGGGTAGCGCATTGTTTAAAGAGCCAAAAGGCCTCAAGCATGCGGTTACCGAGTTGCGTGCTGCAGCAAACGCTGCGTTTAAAAACTAATCTCGCCGAGTTCGCTCTTTGCGCGCACGGCGCTGACGCATTCCCTTAGACGCTTGACGTGAAACTTGGCGCGACATCACGAGCACAAACAAACCACCGACCACTACAGCAATTGCAATTAGTACCGAAAGCACGATCAGCAACTTGTTGTCAAGCAGCGGGCCAAGTACTCCAGTGTCAATGCTTGTGCCATTTTCGAACAATGTACGCACCGGGTCTTCAAGATTTGGGCATACGCCGGTCGCACCGTTGATACCCACCACTGCGTCTCCACCAAAAAGCGGTGCGTTTTCGCGAACCTTCGAAACAAGTAACGGAGAGAATGGATCGCTCGCCGCACCAACTATGTAATGAGTGCCCTTGTCCAGAAACTTTGTGTCCTGTCCGTAGCGCACTTCTACGGTGTCGTTATTGATGTAGCCACTTGCGGTGCCTGCACGCACCTGGATCACGCGGAACGTTGCAGTCGTGTCGGCAATTGACAACAGTTCACCCACAAACACCATCTGCGGGGCAATAGGTATTGCGCATCCGGCAGGAATGGTTGTTTCGGCAGATGAGTTGATTGGCAATGTGGTCTCAACAACACCTGTGATAACGCCCTGCTCATCTGGCACTGAGTCGCCGGTAGCAACAATCACTGGTGCAACGGTGTCGACAGGTGGCGCGGGAGGAACGGTTGCACCAACTGAAAATGTTGGCGTAAATAAAAAGCTAGACATCACAATGGCTGCTGAAGCAAAAACCATTCGTGTTCGCACGAACATAATTCTACTTGTTTGAATTCTCTTGATGAGCGCCTCGACCTAGCGGCCGGTAAAGCGTGGTTCTCGCTTTTCAATAAATGCGGTCATGGCTTCCACAGTGTCTTTGGTGCCGAAGTTGACAGCCTGTGCGGCACCTTCGTCATCGAGCGCCTCCTCGAGCGTGACGTTGGCCGAATTATTGAGCATTCGCTTGGTTTGTGCCAAAGCAATTGGCGGACCAGCTGCGAGACGTGTTGCCCAGTCGTGCACAAATGTGTCGAGTTGCGCATCTGCAACCACTCGATTGACTAGACCAATGCGTTCGGCTTCGGAAGCATTAATAATGTCGCCAAAAAATGCGAGTTCTTTTGCCCGATGCAAGCCGACCCTGCGTGGCAACACCCATGAGCCACCAAAGTCGAGCGACAAACCACGCTTGGCAAAGATCTCGGAGAAGCGCGCGTTGTCTGATGCAACAACGAGATCGCAGATGAGCGCCATATTGCACCCTGCACCTACCGCAACGCCGCGAACCTTGGCGATTGTGGGCTGCGGAATGCGCGCAAGCGCGGTGCACACATCGCCAATGTGGCGCATGGATGCAAGCCTGCTCTGATTGGCTCGCGGGTCGGGAGCGCCATCAGATTTTCCACCACCCAAGTCGGCTCCACTGCAAAAAGCCTCGCCGGTACCCGTGAGCACCATTGCGCGATCTTGCTCGTTAGTGCCGACCTCGCGAAACACGGCAAGCAACTCGGCCCACATGGTTGCATTGGCTGCGTTTTTCTTGGCCGGACGATTCATGGTCACTGTGACAATGCCATTGTCTCGTGTAACAAGAAGTGTCTCAAATGAGCTTGATGTACTTGAATTCCCCATGACATAGACGATACTGAACGGATGGGATTTAATCCGAATCGCAAACACGTCAAGCGCACGAGCGACTACCTCATTGTTGGGTCTGCGCTGCTTGTAGTGGTGCTACTTGTGGTGTGGGCATTTGCCGGATAACGCGAACATGGCACCAAAAACAAAGCGCGCGAAAAAGCCCGGAATCTGGGACGGCCTGTACGGCGAAATTCAGGTGAAGCGCGTGCAGCCCTATGAGGCACTCAAGGCATATGTCTGCCCTGGTTGCAACCGTGACATTCCAGAAAAAATGGGACATTACGTATGCGTGCCAGTAGAGGCAACCGATTTGCGTCGTCACTGGCACTATGCCTGTTGGGACAGACGTATACCGAAATCTGTTTAGAAAATATCCTCGAGCATTTCGAGCTGCGTGCCGAGCACGCACGCCACATCAAACCGCACTATTCGAGCAATGTTTACCAACGCTGCAAGTGGATTGTTGGCCTCACGCATTGAGGCACGAAAATCTGCAGTTGCGCGTCGGACTTTCAATTGCTTTGCAAGCGTGACTGCTTCGGCCGGCGTTCCATACGCATTGCTTGCTCGCGCCTTTACCTCGCACACCACAAGCTCGCCATCTTTTAACGCGACAACATCAAGCTCACCACGCTTGCATCGCCAATTGCGAGCAACAATTACATAACCGTGTTGCTCGTACCACCGAGACACCAAATCTTCGGCCCACTTGCCTCGCGCAATACGCGCAGCAGCACTCGCCTTTAGAGATCGATTGGTGGCAGCTCTTCGATGTTGAGATCTTTGAAACTCAACACTCTCACGCGCGGAACAAATCGGCTCGTGCGGTACATGTCCCACACCCATGCGTCACTCAACACCACTTCCATCAACGGACGAGGTCCTTCGGACATCACCTTGACATCAACATTGTTGGCCAAATAAAAACGGCGATCTGTTTCGACGGCATATTTAAACATGCCAACAACGGCCTGATACTCCTGTGCGAGCTGCAGTTCGCGCTCGGCCTCGAAGTTTTCGAGATCGTCTGTGTTCAATGTGTATTCGAGAGTGTCGAATGCGACGATTACTGGTCGTCGCGCTTTTCGCGAACCTTGGCAGCCTTGCCGGTGCGCTCACGCAAGTAGTTGAGCTTGGCACGACGTACATCGCCGCGCTTCACGATCTCGAGCTTGGCAACCGATGGGCTGTGCACTGGGAATGTGCGCTCTACTCCTACGCCGTAGGACAACTTGCGAACGGTGTACGACTCGGCGATGCCAGAGCCAGTGATCTTGGTGACGTTGCCCTGAAACATCTGAATACGCTCTTTGCCACCTTCAACAACGCGTACGTGCACTTTCACTTCATCGCCAGGACCCATCTTTGGAATGTC
>WLPO01000093.1 GCA_009698745.1 Actinomycetota bacterium | reverse complement strand
TTCTTCATTTGGGTCGCAACACCAATGTGGTTCATCGTCGCCGACGAGTTAGCAATATGCACGCGACTAGGAAGAAGCGCAAGTTGCTTCAATTCTTCGCACACTCGATCAAACTCAGCTACTTGTCGCGAAGTCGCTTCGTGGCCTACAACATCGGCAGTTGCAAGGTGCGTAAAAATGCCATCCAGTTGCAGCCATGTTTGCGCCGCGATGAGCTGCGCCATTTCGACAGCATGCTTTGACTCGGCGCCAACCCGATGCATGCCGGTATCGACCTTGAGATGAGCAGCGCCGACAATGCCAAGTCGTGTTGCCTCACTCGCGTAGTGCTCAATCGTGGTCTTGTTGTACAGCGTTGCAATGAGCCCATACTTGATCATCTCTTCGTGCTGTTGTGGCGGTTGTTCACTCATTACCAAGATCGGCGCACTCACTCCAGCTTGACGTAGTGCAATCGCTTCATCTGCAAGTGCAACGCACAAACCAGTCGCACCGCTATCAAGTGCGGTGGTTGCGCACTGCAGTGCACCGTGGCCATAACCGTTAGCTTTTACTACAGCCCACACTTCGCTCGGCGCAGATTCGGCAGCTAATACACGCACGTTGTGTGCCAATGCACTCAAGTTGATGTCGGCCCAAGCCCAGCGCGACTTCATGCTGCAGCAACTACTGCAACCGCAAGTTGTGCGGTGTGCGATAACGAAACATGCCACTGCGAAATACCTTTTTCTAGAGCAAGTTTGAGCGCCCTCCCAGTTACTCGCAACGTTGGTTGACCACTTGACTGGCGCTCGATCGATACGTCGTGCATGTCAAATGCTCCTATGCCAACCCCAAGAACCTTCATGGTTGCTTCACGAGCCGCAAACCTGGCAGCAAGGCTTGGAGCATCATCTTTTTTGCCGTTCAAGCCATGCAGTTCATCTGCAGTAAACACTCGAGTTCGAAAATTTGGCGTGCGATCGAGTGCACGGCGAAATCGATCAATATCTACAGCGTCTATACCAATGCCAAGCATGGGAGTTCTAGTTTCCCGTTGTCGGCGTGCGCCAGTGATCTGCAGTTTCGGTAATCGGCGAGATCAACAAGTCGGCCACCGACACTTCGGCAAGACGATCTTCCCTAAATGACCCTTCGGTTTCTGTCACCCAGTCGACCAAACGATTAAAGCGGTCGTCGTAACCCTGCAACACTGTGCGCATTACTGCAGCCGGCAAACGGTCATGAAACAACACGTGTAACAGCGTGATACCAGTGGTGAGTGAGCCTTTTGTTTCGGGAACAAAGATCACGGTTCGACCATCTCGCCTACCACGTGCGACCAAAACATTGCGATCGCTCGCTACGCGATGCTTTGTGCCCACCAAGTTGCTGTTGCGATCTACTCGCGATGCAAGTTCGCGCGCAATTCCCCCTCGATCAACCACACTGATCGTTGCGGCATTGCCCTCAACATCGCCTTCAATGCTGTAGCGAGTAAAGCCAACAACGCTTGCAACTGCGGCATCCAAATCGGCAATGATCTTGAGGGTCTTGTACGACAACCTGTCGCGTGCGACGCCAGCGTTGAGCACTGCTTGTACAAGTGCTCGATCGAGAAGCCCTTCATCGCTGCGTGAAATACCTACCGTGACAGTTTTGGCTTGATGCTTGATCGCGTCTACCGGTCGAGTGAGTTCGTCAATTGAGCGCGTGAGCGAACTCGTCAAGTCATCGAGCAATGCCTCGGGAGAACTGATTTTGCCAGTGTTATTTTGAAACGACTGCAGCGGGTCGCTGGCCATCACGTCACGCAACATGGTCACGACTCGCACAGCAGTTGATGGCTCGAGGTTTCCGTCGTAGTCGCCAGTTGTGAGTGCATCAAAGAATCTGGTCGCTGGCACGCCAATCTCTGCACGCACTTTGATCAATAGTTCGCTACCAATTCCGCCTCGCTCTACCGCGTGCTCCACTACTTCGCGACACGCTCGCAGCGGTCGTGCAAGGGCGTCGATGGCAAGAGCGGCTTCGTAACCAAATATGTGGCCAACCATCACGCTCAAAATAAACGCGACGCTCGGGTCAACTTGCGGAACCGAGATCACTGCTGCTGCAGCATCAAAGCGCTGTTCACCTTGCGTAGCAACCACAATTGGCAAAGCTTTATGTGCTCGGAAAATCGCAATTTCTTTGGCTACGTCGGATGCAGTGCCGTCCGACAAACCAGCAGCGCAAACAAAAATCATCGGCTCGCATGACAAGTCAATGTGCTTCTTGTCTTCTGTGATGTCACAAGCAATCGATTTGTACGACAACTCCGACAACTTGATACGCACTTCTTCAGCAGCAACTGCGTTAAAACCGTTGCCAACAACTGTCCAATATCGACGAGCGGGCGCAAACTGACGTGCAGCTTGAGCGATTTGTGGGCGCATCTCAAGCACGCGGTTCATCGCATCCGGCACTGTGCGCAATGCGGTCAGCAGTTGATGTCGGGCAGCGTCGGTTCCAGAACCCAGCGCGCTCGACAACGCACATGCAAGCAATGCTCCAGCAGAAACTTGCGAATAAAACGCTTTAGTGCTTGCAACGCTCATCTCTACGTCACGTCCGTCCGATGTGTACAACACGCCGTCTGCTTTTGCAGCTAACTCGCTACCCCGACGGTTGACAATGGCCAGCACCGATGCTCCGCGCGAACGCGCCAAGTCAACCGTGCGGTTGGTGTCGGTCGTCGTTCCACTTTGGCTAATGGCAATCACCAGCGTGTCTGACATGTCGAGTTGCAGCTGAAACCCAGACAACTCAGTTGCTGGCAACGCATCTACTTGCACACGATGATCTACAAATGTTCGCAACAACTGCACAAGGCTTCTGCCAGCAATTGCAGCAGTGCCTTGGCCAATCACGCGAATCCGCGCAATCTTGCCCGCCGCCAATGCATCGATCACATGCTGTGGCACTACAGATGTATCGAGTGACGCAAACAGATTTCCATCTCGTTCGCCAATCTTGCCGCGCAACGTCTTGCGGAAACTTGCTGGTGCTTCGCCTATTTCTTTTGCCAAGAAGTGCTTGTGCTCACCGCGATCAATATCGCGCGTAGTCACTTCTGCTATCGCAACATGCGATTCATTGAGCCCCAAGTCTGTTCCGTCGTAGGCAAGCATCGACATTCCGCCAACCGTGCCCGCGCGGTCGCCATCGAGCACAATGACTTGGCCACGACTAGATGGATTGCTTGCGTCGCTCAAGGCTTCGCCGTCCATGCGTACATAACGAAGCGTTTCTTCCACCACGCCATACGGCTCGCTCGCAACAATAAAACGGTCTTCTGCAATTCCGACGTACAAACCTTGCCCACTGCCACGCAGAGCGAGCAACACTGTGTTCGGCTTGTCTGCACTGGCTGTTGCAATTGCTACCGAACCATCAAACTCACCAACTGTTTGCCTAAACGCGCTCACCAAATCTGCGCCAGCCGCATTCTTGCGAGCAACGACAGTTGGAATCACTTTGGCATCGGTCGTAATTGGCTCAGCAATCTTGAGTCCATTGCGCACTTTGATGTCTGCGTGGTTATCGACATCACCGTTGAGTGCCGAAACCAAATATGGCATTGCAGCATCCGCATCAATTTCTTCACTGTTGACTGGATGTGCGTTTGCTTCAGAAATAATGCCCACGCTCGCCCATCTTGTGTGCCCAAGCACCGACAACCTTGCTCCGGGCTGACTCACCAATAATCGCAACAGCGCGTCGTTCGCAACTGCTTGACGCATCGCTCGTGTGTTGTCGCCGAGCTCGCCAATCTCGGCAGCAGCTTTGTACACAAACGACCATGCACGAATGCCAGCACCAACGCGCACCGAACCGGATGTAAATAAGTTGTCATC
>WLPO01000092.1 GCA_009698745.1 Actinomycetota bacterium | reverse complement strand
GTACGAAACACGGCTCATCAAATCTTCGCCGAAACGAATTTGCGGATTCATCACTCCTGCGCTGCTCAAGATCTCACCAGTCGTGAGATCACACAAGTGACCAGCAACCGTCGTTGACCCAATGTCGATTGCGATGCCGTACATTGCACCGACAAAACCTGGCCACGCCGCGGTGATCATTCCCGCATCAGAGACATCTGCGCCTCGTTGAATTGCAACAGTTGCGCCACCTTCACCTTTATCGATTGCTCGATTGACTTGACTCAACGCGTGATTCGCAATGGTTGGTTTGGTGATGTGATGCTGCTCTGCAACTGCATTGCGTAATTCGGTTGAAGCTGTTGCACCATCACCAAGTTGCTGCGGCTCGACTGCTACGTAATACAAAGCAAATGTTGGGTCTACGACTATTGCACCCAAGTCGAGATCTTTGCGCACAATCTGGCGGTGAACCTGACTCATTGCTGGAATATCAATAACCATGTCGCCACAAATTTTTGCCACACAACCCAAGCGATTGCCCACGACCAGAGGTCGATTGCCGTGGTAATCAATCTCTAAATCACCCGGCTCCGTTAGAGCATTTGCTGTTGCCTCAATGCCCCACTTAGAAAACGAGCCGATGCTCGGCGTGATCTGGCAGCGGCCGCAAATACCGCGTCCGCCACACACTGAATCCAAGTCGACGCCTAGACGTCGCGCAGCGTCGAGCACGCTTGTGCCTGTCTCGACTTCTCCGTCCAAACCCGACGGAGTAAATACAACGCGATTCGTCATGAAATCAATTTCCTCTGTCGTTATTGTGCAGTGCGACGACGACGACCCTCGCGGTCACCACGTCCACCAGTTGGGGCATTTGGATCGCGATTTTCTTTGATCCAATTGGCACAGTTTTGATCGTTGCCGGTCAAGACGTCGGCCGCCATTACAGCTGCTTTTACTTCTGGGTGCAACGGACTCATGATCGCCGATGTCATTCCAGCGCCCATCGCCATTGACAAGAACGTTCCTGTAATCACTTGGCGATTTGGCAAACCGAAACTTACGTTGGACGCGCCACAGGTTGTGTTGACCTTGAGTTCATCGCGCAAACGACGAATCAGAGTGAATGCCTGCTGTCCGGCCTGACCAAGCGCGCCAATTGGCATCACCAACGGGTCAACGACGATGTCGCTGTAGTGAATGCCGTAGTCACTTGCACGATTGACAATCTTGCGTGCAACTTCGAAACGCACATCTGGATCCATGCTGATACCAGTCTCATCATTGGAGATCGCCACAACTGCGGCGCCATATTTTTTCACCAGTGGCAACACACGCTCGAGGTTTTCATCTTCACCGGTAACCGAGTTCACAAGTGCCTTGCCCTTGTACACAGCAAGACCAGCCTCGAGCGCCTCGATAATCGACGAGTCGATTGACAGCGGCACATCAGTCACCGACTGAACGAGTTGAACTGCACGCGCAAGAAGCGCTGGCTCGTCAGCAAGAGGAATACCTGCGTTGACGTCGAGCATGTGTGCGCCGGCCAACACCTGGGCGATGGCATCAGCTTCTACACGGCTGAAGTCGCCGTTTTTCATTTCCTCTGCCAGCAACTTTCGACCAGTTGGGTTGATGCGCTCGCCGATCATGACGAATGGGCGATCAAAACCAATAACAACTTCGCGTGTTGGTGAGCTCAAGATTGTATGTGTCATATTATTTTCCGTTTCGTTGTGAGAATTATTGTTGTGCGTTATTTATGTCGTCGTTCATTTCTTCTTCAAGTTCTTCGAGCGCGGCCAAATCCTTGGCAGCAACCGTGAGTTGCTCGATATCTTTCTCGAAACCACCCGCATAAGCCAACACGCCTAGGTGTTGACGTGAATACTTCGCTTCGATCTCATCGGCTACTTTCTGCGCAGCTTCGGCAAGTGTGCCTTCCAACGGCAACGAATCCCTGCTCCACTGAGCGATGTCTTCCTCGGCTGTATAGATATTTGCCTTGCGTTTTGCGCGGTCAATTGCGCGTTGAAACTTGGCTGAAAGCACCACCTGATATCGATCTCTTCCCATTTGGGCATTGACCTGAGCAGGTATGTCGCGCCATTTAATAATGACTACTGAGTTTCCGCCTCTTGCCATTGTTACACGCTCTCTTTTTCTATTTGAATTTTTTTAGGGTTTAAAAATGATACGGGAATGGAGTTCGCAAGGCCTTGCACACCAACATGGCGATGCTCAAATGCGAGGCCAAGTTGCACTGCTGCCGCTTGAGCAAACTCAACAACTTTGGGATCAGTTGTTTGAGACAACAGAACGACGCGGGTGTAGTTGGAAAAATATGTGTCACGCAATTGTGGGTGACGATCAAGACCAAGACCCTCCCAGACCAACGCTGTGAAGTGCTTTGCCAAAAAGTCTGTGAGATAAAACGTGCCAGGTTGATCGTCGTGCAACTGATCAAACAATTCGGAGCCAGCAAAAAATTCATAGCAATGCGCACCAGGTATCCGTTGCACATCGGGATACGACTCGAGCATGCGGTCAAGTGCTCCACCCGTGCCACAGTCGGCATAACCCACCATCGTTGGCCGCGAACCACGACCGTCTAGATGCTCACGAAGTGCAGGCACAATGCCCTCTGGGCGATTATGCAAATTGGCTGGCAAGTAACGCACTTCAACAACATCACTCAGTCCGTTGATGTTCAGCACCTCACGAAGCTCTGACACGAGCGCCCCGCAGGCGATGATCAGCGGACGATTGTCGTCCGACATTGTTGCGGCCGTCCTTCGTAATTAGTTGACGGAAGGGCCAGGAGGCTCGGCAGTACGCAAGCGCTTTGCAGTCACCAACTCTTTTGCCATCTGTGAGGCAACAGCTGCATCGCGGCAATACGCATCAGCACCAACTGCAGTTGCGAACTCTTCGTTGAGAGGAGCACCGCCAACCAAGATGATGTACTTGTCGCGTAGACCTTTTTCCTTCATGGTGTCAACAACGACTTTCATATACGGCATTGTCGTAGTGAGCAACGCCGACATGCCAAGAATGTCTGGCTGATGCTCTTCAAGTGCTGCCAAGAACTTGTCAGCATCGGTGTTGATTCCAAGGTCGATTACTTCAAAGCCTGCACCTTCAAGCATCATGGCAACCAAGTTTTTGCCGATGTCGTGAATGTCGCCCTTAACTGTGCCAACCACTACTTTGCCAACCGACTCTGCGCCAGTTTCTGCAAGAAGCGGACGCAAGATATGCATGCCGGCCTTCATTGCGTTTGCCGCGAGTAGCACTTCTGGTACAAACAAGATTCCGTCACGGAAGTCAACACCAACGATTCGCATTCCTTCGACAAGTGCTTCTTGCAGGACCTTGTCTGGCGACCACTTGCGATCGAGCAAAATCGTGGTGCCTTCAACGATTTCGTCACCGAGACCGTCATAGAGGTCATCGTGCATCTGCTTGATCAAGTCTTCATCTGACAGACCTGCAAGATCGATGTCGTCGAAATCACTCATAGTTCTCTTCCCCTTATGTAACGGTCAAAATGGCTACTGATCGGCAGATATATCACCGCCAAAACAGGTTAGCAGGGCTTAGGCCTCGACATGGCGGTAGAACTCAACGGACTCTGGATCAAGGGGTGTCTTGCCCAAAATGAGATCGGCAGCTTTCTCGGCCACCATCATTACTGGCGCATAGATATTGCCATTCGTCACATAAGGCATGACCGAGGCGTCCACCACTCTCAAACCCGCCATTCCATGCACGCGCATAGTTGCGGGATCAACCACTGACATCGAGTCGGTTCCCATTTTGCACGTGCACGATGGGTGATACGCAGTCTCACCGTCTTTGCGCACCCAGTCCAATACCTGCTCATCAGTTGCAACTTGGGGTCCAGGTGAGATTTCGCCGCCGTTAAAAGGATCGAAAGCTGGCTGACCGAGAATTTTGCGAGCAGCAGAAATCGCTTCCACCCACTCTCGCTTGTCTTCAAAAGTTGAAAGATAGTTAAAGGTGAATGCGGGTTTGTCGCGCACATCTGCCGAGACCACTTTGAGACTGCCGCGAGAG
>WLPO01000091.1 GCA_009698745.1 Actinomycetota bacterium | reverse complement strand
TAGCCGGCGACGGAACCACCACGGCAACCGTGTTGGCCTGGAGCATGGTGCACGAAGGCCTGCGCAACGTGGCTGCGGGTGCAAACCCAATGAGCCTCAAGCGCGGCATCGAAGCAGCTGTTGAAGCTGCAGTTGCAAGCATTCGCTCGCTCGCAAAAGAAGTTGACTCAAAGTCGCAGATCGCACAAGTTGCTTCAATCTCGGCTGCTGACGAAGAAATCGGCAAGATGATTTCTGAAGCCATTGACAAAGTCGGCAAAGACGGCGTCATCACGGTTGAAGAGAGCCAGACATTTGGCATGGAGATGGACCTCGTCGAGGGAATGCGTTTCGACAAGGGTTATATCTCGCCATATTTCGTGACCGACGCAGACCGCATGGAAGCCGTCATTGATGATGCATACATTTTGCTCGTCGGTGGCAAGATCACCGCAGTGCGCGACTTGGTACCTGTGCTTGAAAAAGTAATGCAGGGTGGTCAGCAACTCGTGATCATCGCCGAAGATGTTGAGGGCGAAGCACTCGCAACTCTCGTTGTCAACAAGATCCGTGGCACGTTCAAGAGCGTGTCGGTCAAGGCTCCTGGCTTTGGCGATCGTCGCAAAGCAATGTTGCAAGACATTGCAATTCTTACTGGTGGACAAGTTATTTCAGAAGAAGTTGGTCTGAAGCTTGAGAACACCACACTCGACTTGTTGGGCCGTGCAAAGAAGATCGTTGTTACGAAAGATGAAACAACAATCATCGAAGGTGCTGGTTCGGATGCAGACATCAAGGGCCGCATCTCCCAGATCAAAGCCGAGATCGAAAACACCGACAGTGACTACGACCGCGAGAAGTTGCAAGAGCGCCTCGCAAAGTTGTCGGGTGGAGTAGCAGTGCTCAAAGTTGGCGCTGCAACTGAAGTCGAACTCAAAGAGAAGAAGCACCGCATTGAAGACGCAGTGAGCACCACCAAAGCCGCCATCGAAGAGGGCGTTGTGCCTGGCGGTGGCGTTGCGTTGTTGCGTTCACAAGCTGCAGTACTCAAAGTTGCCGACTCGCTCAAGGGCGACGAAGCAACCGGCGCACGTTTGGTTGCCAAGTCACTCGAGGCACCACTCAAGCAGATTGCAGAAAATGCTGGCATGGAAGGCGGCGTAGTCGTCGACAAAGTGCGCAACATGAAGGGCAACGAAGGTCTTAACGCTGCAACAGGCGAGTACGAAGACTTGGTTAAGTTGGGTGTCATCGACGCAGCCAAAGTGACACGCTCTGCATTGCAAAACGCAGCATCAATTGCCGCACTGTTCCTCACAACTGAAGTTGTGATTGCAGACAAGCCAGAAGATGCTGCACCAATGCCAGGCGGAGGCATGGAGGACTACTAGTCCCCACGTCAACAGCGCGGCGCACATTAATTCATCCATGATTGCGCTCGTCACCACTCAGGCCGCGCGTGGCCATGATCACGATCTAGATATTTTGACTGCAGCGCTCGACGTGGCAGATCAAAAATGGCAGATCATCAATTGGGACAATGCATCTATTGACTGGTCACAGTTTTCGATTGCGGTGTTGCGTAGTACCTGGGATTACTACGCACGACTGAATGAGTTTGTTACATGGGTCGATCGGGTCAGCACACAAACACAGTTGCAAAACCCTGCAGAAATTGTGCGATGGAATGTGGACAAGCGCTACTTGCAAGAGTTGAGTGCAAACTCGATACCCGTGATGGAGACCACATTTGTTGCTCAACCGAGCGACATCACGCCTGAGCTCATTGCACAGGATGTCATCATTAAGCCAGTTGTGAGCGCGGGTTCAAATAACACGGCTCGTCATCGCAGTGATGCGGTTGCTGCTCGTGCTCAACTTGACCACATCTTGGCAAATGGCGGGGTTGCAATGCTGCAGCCGTATTCGCCAACAATTGATTCGGTTGGCGAAACTGGGCTGGTCTTTTTGTCAGGTGAGTTCAGCCATGCATTTGGCAAGGACGCTGTGTTTGGTGAAGCCGAACAGGTGCACAACGGCGTTCACGTGCAAGAAGTGATTACTGCACGCGTAGCAAAAGCAGATGAGCTCGCACTTGGCGATGCGATCATCAAATTTTTGGTCAACAAATTTGGCATCACACCTCTGTATGCGCGCGTCGATATGGTGACCAACATTGACGGTGTGCCAGAGATCATGGAAGTCGAACTCACTGAGCCAAGCCTGTATTTGCACCTCGATGCTGACTCGCCAGAGCGCGCTGCAACCGCATTGGCCAATGCCGCAATTGCGGCCCGCAGGTAGTCTGTCTTTTATGAGTGAACCAATGTCCCCATCGGTCGGTATGGCCGTTATCCACCTGTTTGGACACCCGGCAGCAGACTTTGACGGCGAAGCCGTTATTGCCGCAGTGAAGAATGCTCAAAGCCAGGGCGTGCAAGTTGTTTCGGTCTCGATGTTGGGTCACAAGAGCGACTTGGCATTTATGGCCGTTTCGTCTGACATGCGCGAGCTTCGTTCATTTCAAACTGCATTGCAGCACGCAGGAGTGTTTATCGGTGACAGCTATGTGTCGCTGACCGAAGTGAGCGAGTACGCAGTCAATGTTCCTGAAGAGATGCGCAATGCGCGTTTGTACCCACAACTTCCACCTGCCGGCAAGAACGCATGGTGCTTCTACCCAATGTCTAAAAAGCGTGACCCAGAATGCAACTGGTTTACGTTGCCATTCGAGAAGCGCAGCGAATTGATGATGGAGCACGGCAAGAGTGGCCGCACGTTTGCTGGGCGCATCTTGCAGCTCGTTACTGCTTCTGCAGGCTTCGACGATTTTGAGTGGGGAGTGACGTTGTTTGGCGTGCACGCTGACGATTTGAAAGACGTGGTGTACACCATGCGCTTCGATGAAGCATCTGCAAAGTACGCAGACTTCGGTTCGTTCTACGTAGGAATTGTTACGCCAGTCGAGGAACTGGTCGAACTCGTCTAACTCGTTTTCACTCGCCGCTTATCTTCTGTGCGAGTTATTTTCCGTCGCCCTGATCGCGAAGGAACTGCTCAACTTCATCCATCAGAGTTGCGGCGTCTGCAGCGTCGTCACCGGTGTCGTGTGCGAAATCAAATTGCAGCTGACCATCGTCAACTTCGTCGTCCAGACTCATGCCGTTGTCGGTCATGGTCTCGAGCCGCTCAACGTATGCAGCCAAGTCTTCGTCGTCACTTACGAGTGAGTTGATCTGCTCTTCGTAGTTTTCGATCAAGTTCATGATCGATGCAACTGGTGCTGGTGTGCCGATGATCTCGCACGAACGACGCATCAACGACAACGAAGCTTTTGGTGATGGAACCTGCGAGGCATAAGCGGGGACTGCGGCCCACAACGCGGCCGATGGAAGCGCAAGTGTGTTACACACGTCGTGAAGTACGCCGATGATGCCGGTTGGTCCTTCGTAGCGTGAGCGCTGCAAGTCAAAGCGTTCAATCAGGTCGTTGTCGTTGGCAGTACCGATGATCTGCACTGGGCGACTGTGGGGTACGTCTGCGAGCAGCGCACCGAGTGTGAGCATCATGGATGCACCGAAGTGATCGGCCACACCAAGAATTTGCTCGGAGAACGAACGCCACTTCATGCTTGGTTCTGGACCGAGCACCAAGATGACATCGCCACCTGCGCCAGCCATGTGCCACATACCGACTGTTGGCCACACGATGTTGCGAGCGCCACCTTCCTTGAGGCGAACATGCGGACGAATCGTTGCAAAGTCTGTGTACTCTTCCGGATCAATCTCGGCGAGCGGCTGAGCTTTCCATCCTTCAATGAGATTGCGCACTGCGTTCGAGGCAGCGTCTGCAGCATCATTCCAACCCGTAAATGCGGTGACGATGACGGGTCGCTTGAGTGACGGCTTGGACAACCAGCGAACGTGATCCATCGTCGACATCTTGAGCGAAACGCTATCCCGAATGCGAGCCAGAGACACCCAAAACTGGGCTTCTGGAAGCCTGGGTAGCCCAAACCAAAGGCTCCCCATATGGCAAGGTAGAGGGCATGCCAGTGACAGTCGAAATAGCCAAAGTTGTAGACGACGAAGTTGTTGCGGCCTTGAACACGCTCATTCCTCAGTTGTCGTCGTCGAACCCACCGCCAACCCGCGAGCAATTACAAAAAATTGTCTCTAGCGACGCAACTCTTTTGCTGCTCGCCAGGCTTGATGGTCGCATAATTGGGTCACTCAC
>WLPO01000090.1 GCA_009698745.1 Actinomycetota bacterium | reverse complement strand
TGAAACTCGTCTGAACGTCAGATTACAAACAAGTGAACCGCTTTATCGGACTTGGGTTTGCACGACCCAGTCATGCAGTTTTCGTTGGGCATCCACAGTGAGGCCAGGGGCCCCAGCCCGCACCCACGAGTTATCGGCATGCAAGTCAAAATGGGCAGCCTCGTCGTCGACCAAGTACCCAAGTACTTTGTCGAGCCACATCCGGTGCTTCGGATGAGTGAGCGGCACCAATGCCTCCACTCGCCCATCCAAATTTCGGCCCATCATGTCGGCAGACCCAATCAGGTGCAGGGGTTCATTGTTCTCATAACCGTGCTCAAAGCGATAGATACGCGAATGCTCGAGGTACCGACCGAGAATCGATCGAACTCGAATGTTTTCAGACATGCCAGCCACACCGGCACGAAGGCAACAGATCCCTCGAACAATTATTTCGATCTGCACACCGGCATTGCTTGCCCGATAGAGCGCTTCGATCACTGCCTTGTCCGAGATCGAGTTTATTTTCATCGTGATTCGTCCATCAACTCCAAACGTTGCCTCTTTGTCAATGAGGTCAACAATGCTGTTGCGCAATCGATGTGGTGCCACCAACAGCGTTTGATAGTCCGGCTCATGGCCGTAGCCAGTGAGGTAATTGAATAACTCGGTGACATCCGAACCAATTGCATCTTCGCAGGTAAAAAAACCGATGTCTTCGTACATGCGTGCTGTTGTCGAGTTGTAGTTTCCGGTGCCCATGTGCACATAACGGCGCATCTTGTCTGGGTCGTTGCGTACTACCAAGATGCATTTGGCGTGAGTTTTGAGACCAACAAGACCATACGTCACATGCACACCTGCGTACTCGAGCTCTTTAGCCCACGACATGTTGCGGGCCTCATCAAAACGAGCCTTGAGTTCAATGACAACTGCAACCTGCTTGCCCATCTCGGCAGCACGGATGAGGTGACGAGCAATTGAGCTGTCTCCGGATGTGCGATACAACGTCATTTTGATTGATTGCACGAGCGGATCGAGAGCAGCCTGTTTTACAAACTCTTCAACGGATGAAATAAACGACTCATGTGGATGATGCACAAGCAGCTGACGCTCACGAATAACGCTGAAGATTGACCGTTCGTTTTCTTCTGCTGCAGCCAAGCGACCTGCTGTAAGAGCAGGCCAAGGCTTAAATCGCAATTGAGGCAAGTTGAGATTTGAAAGCTGCATCAGTGCGCTCAAGCCAACCGGGGCATGATGCACCGTGACATCTCCCGCCTCAAGTTCGAGTTCATCAATCAGCAGGTCAAGCACTTCCTGCGACATTCCATTGGACACTTCGAGGCGCACGGCCCGACCAAAACGGCGGCGGCGTAATTCCATTTCGACTGCTGCCAATAGGTCTTCTGCATCTTCGTCGTCAACTGAAAGGTCGGCATTTCGAGAAACTCTAAATGTGTGACATTGCTCGATTTTCATTCCCTGAAAAAGGCGGCCCAAATTGGCACTCACCACATCTTCGAGCAACACAAACCTGTTGCTGGCGGGCAACTGTAAAAACCTTGGAAGCGTTGGCGGAATCTTGACGCGCGCAAATCGTTGCTCTTGAGTACGCGGGTCGAGCGCAATAACAGCCAAGTTGAGTGCCAGGTTTGAAATGTACGGAAACGGATGCGCTGGGTCGACTGCGAGCGGGGTGAGCACTGGAAAGATGCGAGTTTCAAACATGGACATCAAAAACTCACGCTCGATGTCGGATACTTCATTCCATCCGAGGATCTGGACGCCATTGCTCGCAAGTTTTGGCACAAGGTCTTCGTTGTAGACAGTTTCTAATTGTTCGACCAGTTGCTGCACCTGTCGAATTATTTCTTGCAGTTGTTGACGAGGCGTGCGTCCGTCGGGGGTGACAGCAACGACATCTGCGGCTATCTGATCTTTGAGCGCCGCAACACGAATTTGATAGAACTCGTCAAGATTGCTGCAAAAAATTGCAGCGAACTTGCATCGCTCAAGCAATTCAATTTCGGTGTCACTGGCAAGCGCCAAGACGCGTGCATTGAAATCGAGCCAGCTCAGCTCCCTGTTAATGATTCGTGCATCGATGCCTGAATCGTAAACAGAGAGATCTTTGCTAATGGACTGTTTTAGCAATTGTCGCCAAGAAGTCATTGTTGATTTACCAAAACTTCAGATTGGTTTTGCACAAAATTCACACCTGATCGCGCCTAAGCGCATCGACTACTTATTGAGCGTCGTTGTAGCCGAGTTCCCACTCGACTGAAATGCGTTCGCGCTCGGCATCACGGTTGACGCGCTCTTGGTTACGACGAAACTGTGGGTCGTTTCGAGGCAATAAGACCAAACGCGCAAGCACGCGAGCACGAAACTCTTCAAGCAAGTTTGGATCACCAAAGTCGCTATAGACCGCCCAATGTGGTGACACAGCACCCGTATAGGTGATGCGAGCGTGGCCGCGGGATGGCTCGGTTGCTACTGGGGCTTCAGACATGGTGTCAACGATATCGCCAGAAATAGCCCTTTACTAGACTGACTCGCGTGTCAAATAGCGAAAACGCAACAATCGCAGCGCTTGACATAGGCACAAACTCATTCCATCTTGTGATCGCCAAAGTGGTCGATGGTGGTTTTGAAGTCATTGAGACAGAAAAAGAGACAGTACGCATCGGACACGGCGCCGGCGACATGAACGAGCTTTCTGCCGATGCGATCGACCGGGGTGTTGCATGTTTGGTACGGATGCAGAAAATTGCTGCATCGCACAATGCCGAGATTCGTGCCGTTGCCACAAGTGCTGTGCGTGAAGCCAAGAATCGCTTTGAGTTCATCCGTAGAGCCAAAAAAGAAGCACAGATAGACATTGAAGTGATCTCTGGTGTCGAAGAAGCCCGCCTCATTCATCTTGGTGTATTACACGGTGTCGGCGAACATGAGCGACCAATGCTGTTGTGCGACATCGGTGGCGGATCAACCGAGATTGTGCTCGGCAATGACGATGAAGTTTTGCTTGCACGCAGTTTCAAACTTGGCGCGGTGCGGCTGACTGACCGATTCTTTGGTTCCGCAACTCTGCACCCAAGCGCGGTGAGTAGTTGTCGCTCTCATGTGCGATCGACCCTCATGGTGTTGCAAACTGAAGTGACGGAATTTGGTTTTGACGTCGCCGTTGCATCTTCTGGCACCGCAGAAACCATTGCTCGGCTCATCCAACAAAGGTCTGACAAGTCGGCACCAAAGACTCTGAATCGCTTCGAGTTCTCTCAGGCACAAATTGCCGAAACAGTGACGATGCTGAGCTCGGTCAACACGGTTGACGAACGACGCGAAAAGTTTGGGCTCGATAAAAGCAGAGCCGAAATCATCTTGGCTGGGGCAATCATTCTTGAAGGCATCTCATCGGTGTATGGCGTTGGGTCGTTTATGTACAGCGATTACGCACTTCGTGAGGGTGTCATTCTTGACACCTTGCAGCGCCGCGGTCTTGGACCTGCAACTGGCGACTCCGACGCCGCAATGCGAAGTGTTCGCCTACTCGCCGACCGCTGCGATGACCGTCCGGAGCATTCGCAGAACGTTGCCCGTATCGCGCTCGACTTATTTGATCAAGTGTGGGATGTGCTCGGCGTTGCGCAGGCAAATCGAAAGCTTCTTGAAGCAGCAGCGCTACTTGCCAACGTTGGTGTAGTGATCTCTCACTCCAAGCATCACCTGCACTCGTATTACGTCATTCGCAACTCAGAACTCGTTGGTTTAAATGATCGCGAGATAGAGATCATTGCCCAAGTCGCGCGCTATCACCGCAAAGGTTTGCCAAAACTTGGCCATCCAGAATTTGCCGCGCTCCCGCAGGATGATCAAAAACTCGTGAACGCCTTGGCAGGAGTGCTGCGCATTGCGGTTGGGCTCGATCGAACCCAAGATGGTCGTGTCAAAAAAATAACGACAAGCATTATCGACGGCGAATTGAAAATTGCCATCACGACAACAAAGAAACTCGACGGCGAATTAAATATTTATGCAGCCATGGAGCGTCGCACATTGCTGGCCGACACAACCGGCCTGAAAGTGAAAGTGCTGGCTAATTAGTTGCTGGACGGAGGAGTGTCGCTCTTTGGAGCGTCGTCCTTCGCAGCACTTGCTTGGCCCTTTTTGAATTCGTTTGTTGCTTGCCCAAGATTGCGAGCAAGCTTTGGCAAACGCGATCCAAAGAGCAAAGCGACAATAATCAAACCAATAATGAGTTCTGGACCACCGATGCTTCCCATGCGCCCAATATA
>WLPO01000009.1 GCA_009698745.1 Actinomycetota bacterium | reverse complement strand
GCCAGTAGCTCAGTGGTCAGAGCAGGGGACTCATAATCCCTTGGTCGTAGGTTCGATCCCTACCTGGCCCACAGGCAATTTTCGACTGAAAAGGTGATGAACGTGCCAAGTAGCAATCCGCCAGCCGAGTTTGACGACATCTTTGCTGCCAATCAGGCATTTGCGAATTCGTTCGAGCACTCACATCTCACCGGAACGGCATCGCGTGGCTTGGCGATTGTGACGTGCATGGATTCACGCATTAGCCCGCTTGCAGTAGTGGGAATGAAGGCGGGCGACGCCAAGATCCTGCGCAACGCTGGCGCACGAGTGACCGATGACGTTCTGCGCACACTTGTGCTTGCGACTTACCTGCTCGGTGTCAAGCGCGTATTGGTGATGCCGCATACCGATTGCCGTATGGCCAATAATAACGAGGCCGAGATTCATGAAATGATCGACAAGCAACATGGGGTCGACACCAGGGGCATTGAGTTTCGCACGGTAGACAACCAGCAGTCGGCCCTGGTCGATGACGTGAAGAGTATTCGTGCTTTTTCGATCCTGCCAAAAGACTTGGTCGTGGTTGGAGCGATCTACGACGTTGCTACGGGGCTACTCAATACGGTCGACTGCGACTCTTGACTTATTGTTAAATAGGGGTTTTTTGTGGGTCATTGGATAAACACCGCCACATAATTTTGGACTATTCTCTTGCTACCAACAAACACACGTGTCCACATGGATGCGTTAGAGGGAGAAAAAACAATGAGAAAGCAGACACTAAAAGGTCTTGCTGTTGGTTTGGTAGCAGTGTTCGCGCTTGCCGCATGCGGTAGCTCGAGCTCTACATCAGACACAGTTGCAGCAGACACAACCGTGGCCGCAGATGCACCAGGAACCGGAATGAAAATCGGTCTTCTGTACGACATCACCGGTCGTGGCGACAAGTCGTTCAACGACGCTGCCGCAATGGGTTACGACAAGGCAATGGCAGAGTTCTCGGGTGCAACATTCACCGAGTCGGCACCAACAGGTGACGAAGATCGACCAGAGCGTTTGAAGACACTCATCGAAGCAGGAAACGGCTTGATCGTTTGTGTTGGATTCCTTTGGACAAAAGATTGTGGCGAAGCAGCAGTTGCTCACCCAGAAATCTCGTTTGCAATCATCGACGACATCATCGATTCGCCAAACGCAGCTTCACTGTTGTTCTCTGAAGAACAAGGTAGCTACCTGGTTGGATACGCAGCAGCACTGAAGTCAACTTCAGGCAAGCTCGGCTTCATCGGCGGAGTTCGCACAGACGGAATTGGCAAGTTTGAAGCAGGCTTCAAGCAGGGTGCTCTTGCAGCTAATCCTTCGGCAACGATCGAAGTGAAGTACGCAACAGAACCACCAGACTTCTCTGGCTTCAATGATCCAGCAAAGGGTAAGACAATCGCTGCCGCTATGTACAAGAGCGGCATCGACGTTATTTACCATGCAGCTGGCGGCACAGGCGCAGGTCTCTTCGCTGCTGCAATGGAATCAGGCAAAGCAGCTGGTGAAATTTGGGCAATCGGCGTAGACAGCGACCAGTACAACTCGGTAGCTGCAGAGAACGGTCAGGAGTACATCTTGACTTCAATGCTCAAGCGTGTTGACGTTGCTACATACGAAGCAATGAAGGCATACATCAATGGTGCACCGTTGTCGGGAATCAACCGCTACGACGCTTCAACAGATGGTGTCGGTTACTCCGCTTCCAACGCAGCAATTGCTGATATTGCTGACAAGTTGGAGGCTGTAAAAGCTGACATTGTTTCTGGAACGGTAGTTGTAACAGACAAGCCGTAATTTCAAATTAATTATGAAGTGGATGTGGGGCTAGCAAACTTGCTAGCCCCACATTCCTTTATTGGCGGGGGAATGAGTTTGAATCAAAATCTTGTTGAGCTGCACGGGATCGTTAAGCGTTTCCCGGGTGTTATAGCTAATAACGGTGTAGAGCTCTCCGTTAAGCCCGGGACGATTCACGCCATTGTTGGCGAAAATGGTTCAGGTAAGTCGACCCTCATGAAAATTTTGTATGGGGCTCAGCAGCCAGACGAAGGCGAAATACGAATAAAAGGCGAGTTGTGCAAATTTAAGTCGGCCCGAGATGCGATCGAAGTAGGAATTGGCATGGTGTTTCAACACTTCATGCTTGCCGATAATTTTTTGGTTTGGGAAAATATTGTTCTAGGTGAAGAGCCACGTTCTGGTGTGTCATTGTCTTCCGAACTGGCAATCAGTCAGATCAACGAATTGAGCTCAAAATATGGGCTTGCCGTAGATCCTGAAGCCATGACCGGAAATCTTGGGGTTGGAGAGCGCCAACGCGTCGAAATCTTAAAAGTGCTCTATCGGGGAGCGTCCATCATTATTTTGGATGAGCCAACCGCAGTGTTGGTTCCGCAAGAAGTCGATGAATTGTTTGCGTCATTGCGCGAATTGGTTGCCGGTGGGGTGACAGTCATTTTCATTTCACACAAACTTGATGAAGTTTTGAAAGTGGCCGACGCAATCACAGTTATCAGGGCAGGAAAAACGGTTGGTGAAATCACCGATACATCACATGTGACCGCTGTTGAACTTGCGACCATGATGATCGGAACGATCCTTCCTCAACCAGCGACTGATCGAGGTGTCATAACAGAAGAAATTCTGCTGGAAGTCGAGAATGTCAATCTGGTGCGTGATGGTCGCTCGCTACTTGCCGACATCAGTTTTGCGGTGCATTCAGGTGAAGTCGTAGGAATTGCTGGTGTGGAAGGAAATGGACAAGAAGAGATTCTTGAAGTCATTCTTGGTTTGCAGCCACAAACCAGTGGAAGGGTGTTGCTCAAGTCGACAGAGTTGCAACACTTGGATACACGACATCGACGTGATGCTGGTATCGGTTATATTCCAGCGGATAGGCAACGCGATGGGCTGATGCTTTCTGCCTCGTTGTGGGAAAACAGCGCACTCGGGCATCAGCGCCAAGAACCTGCAAGTGATGGAATGTGGATAAATCGTGCTGCTCTTCGGGAGCACACTCAAAAAATTATTGAGAAATTTGACGTGCGAACTCCTGGGGTTGAGGTGTCCGCTCAAGCGTTATCCGGTGGTAACCAACAGAAGTTGATTGTAGGAAGAGAGATGTTTTCTGCACCAACAGTTTTGGTAGCCGCGCACCCGACACGGGGAATCGATGTTGGGGCTCAAGCCGCGGTTTGGGAGTCACTGCGCGAGGCAAAGCGGCAGGGCAAAGGATTGCTATTGGTATCAGCAGATTTGGACGAGCTCATAGGACTGTCGGACCGCTTACTCGTCATGCTTCGCGGTTCAATTGTTGCTGCACTTGATCCACAAGTAGTTAGCGCTGCTGAGCTTGGCGCTTACATGACGGGTGCAAGGATGCAAGAGACTTTATGAATCTGAAAAACATTATGCGTTCGCTTTCAACGCCACTGATTGTGATCGGCGTCGCTGCTTTGGTCGCTTCAATCGCATTGTTATTAGCTGGACATAACCCGCTGAGTGCTTTCAGCGCAATGTTGGACAACTTGAGCAGTGCCGACAATTTGGTAACTGTTGCTAACTATGCGTCTCGATATTACGTAATGGGAGTTGCCGTTGCCTTTGGGTTCAAGATGAACTTGTTCAACATTGGTACTAATGGCCAATATCAAGTTGCTGCATTGTTTGCGGGTGCACTCGGTGGTTGGCTCAGACTGCCTGGTCCAATTAATTTGGTACTGATATTGATAGTCGCGGTTGGCGTCGGGTCGCTGTGGGCAGTGATCCCTGGCGTCTTAATGGTCTCGCGCAAAGTGAACATAGTCGTGGGAACAATCATGATGAATGGCATCGCCGCTGGATTGATCGGTTATTTGTTGAGAACAAATTTCCGTGATGTCAATGATCGCTTGACCGCTCATACGCCAACGATTCCCGAAAACAGCCGTATTCCGCAGTTGAATTCTGTTTTGAAATTGATTGGGATTCATCTACCAGACACAACGAGCTTGCATGGATTTTTTGTCATCGCGGTAGCAGCGGGAATCATGTTCTACGTTGTTGTTTACCGAAGCCGTTTCGGTTTTGATCTACTGGCAAGTGGTCGCAACGCAAATGCGGCCAGAGTCAGTGGAGTGCATCCGAAGACAATGGTGATTCGTACGATGGCACTGTCGGGCGGGTTGGCTGGGCTCGCAGGTATGTCGGTATTGCTTTGTCAACAGTTTGAGTACGGAGACAGATTTCCGCTGCAACTTGGTTTTGCTGGTATCTCTGTGGCTTTGCTGGGTCGAAATTCTCCGATTGGAATTGCCTTCTCCGCGACGGCAATGGCGGCCATTGAGCAAGGTGCCAGAGGATTGGTGACTGCCAATATCCCGCAAGAAATAGGACAAATTGTTCAGGGGACACTGTTGGTGGTTGCGGTGATTATGTATGAGCTTGCAAATCGCCGAAATCAAACACGAATGATTAAAGAGTCTGCGCTTGCTATGACTGTTGAAACGAGTGCGTCATGAGAGGGACTCCTATGTCAATGTTTCGCGAGTTGTTAAACAGAAGTCGAAGCATGGTCGGCATGACCTCGCTGCTCGCTGGTCTTGGAGTGATGTCTGTTTTGTCGTTGGCTCGAATATTTGCTCACGCACCCGATCTCACAAGCAGCGGAACATTTGGTGGCGCAATCGGACTCGCCACGCCGGTTGCGATGGCTGGTATCGCGGGTCTTGTGTCGGAGCGAGCCGGAGTCGTGAATATCGGGCTGCAAGGAATGATGGTGTTAGGCACTTGGGGTGGTGGATATTTTGGTTGGCATTACGGTCCATGGGGAGCGCTTCTCGGAGGAGCTGCTTTCGGCGCATTGGGCGGAGCCCTTCACGCTCTGAACACCATTCAATTTGGCGTGGATCACGCAATTTCTGGTGTTGCGATCAATCTTCTTGCTCCGGGAGTTGCTCGATTTTTGTCGAGTATTTTCTTTCAGGGTGTCGATGGGGGATCGTTAACGGACTCTCCACCGGTTGGAAACTTGGGCAAACTGACGATGCCGTTTCTTGCCGGTGGACGGATTGGATCGTTTTCAACTCCAGACATTTTCGGCTATCTCGAGCGGCGACAGATTTTTCTTATCTCGGACATTTCTGGGCTATGCGGCGGATTCTTGCGAGACATTGCGACAGAGACTGTGATGTTGCTCTCTCTTATTCCGTTAGCCGCATTTGTTTTGTGGAAGACACCATTTGGTCTTCGCTTGCGGTCATCTGGCGAAAAACCATCGGCGGCAGATTCGCTGGGAGTGAACGTTGTCGGGATCCGTTGGATTGCGCTAATCACCTCTGGGTCAATTGCGGGCTTGGGCGGCGCATGGCTCGTCATCAATATCGGAAAATATCAGCAGGGACAAGAAGGGTTGCGCGGTTTCCTCGGACTTGCATCAGTTATTTTCGGCAACTGGAAACCATTTGGGGTATTTCTTGGTGCGCTGTTGTTCCAATTCACCGAGTCGCTGCGAATGCAGTTAGGCGACGATCCATCGAGAGGATTCGTTTTTGCGGTTGCCATTGGGCTGGCATTGTTTGCAGCCTTTCAGCTATTCCGTAAATCCAAAAAGGTCGGCCTGGCTCTCATTCCAGCTTCGGCGTTGTTGTTTGTTTACATACTCAATGTCGATCGAGTTGATGACAAACTGTCTTCAACGTTTCCGTTTTTGGTTACATTGCTCGTACTCGTCTTTTCTTCATCGCGCCTACGTCCACCAGCTTCGATTGGTTTGCCGTGGTCAAGGGGTAAAGATAGTTAGGAAGATTTCTTAGCTGATTGGAATTGTTGTACGACGTTCCATTGTTTGACTGTGCGTTGCGCTAGATCAGAAATATCGAGATCTTGCATTCCTGGAATTCTCGTCACAATTCGATCGTTGAGTTTCTTGGAGAGGTTGTTTTTAAACCTTGATCCGCCAGCGAGTGTTCCGGAAATTGCGCCAACCGTAGCTCCATTGCAGTCTGTGTCTAGGCCAGCCATAACTGCGATCGACATGGCAGAAGTTGGTTCTCCAGTTCCAAACAGTAGAGCCAAAATGCAGGTGCATGCATTGTTGATCGTGTGAACAGGGCTCATGAGATGCTTTGATAAGCCGTATATGTAGTTCTCTAGTTTGTTCATTGCTTCTTGCCAGTCACTAGAAACCGCACACAACGCGACAGTTTCGTGAATGGCTGCAGCGAGACTGCATTCAGCAGGAATTTCCGACAGTGCAATTTGAATCAATTCATGTGGATCTTTGATGACAAATGCCGCTGATTGCAGTGCAGCAAAAAACATCGCCCCATATATACCGTTTGCAGTATGTGTCCATGAAGCATCTCGGAAAGCAAATTCGGCCGCAAGTTCTGGCTTGCCCGCAGCCACCCACGCCCAAGGATCACTTCGTATTTGTGCGCCGATCCATTCTCGATATGGGTTTCTGTTTCGCCTACAAAACTCGGCCGTTGCGCTTGATCGCTCGCCACCATCGGAACCCCACCGCGCAGTGCGAGACGCATAATTGAGAATCGCTTGCACTTCTGCTGTGCAAAGCGCGCTCAGCGGGAAGTGGGAAATCCACCAATCCGCTACATCGGTCCATGAAAATGCTGGCCCGCTTGTTTCCAAAATGCAGAGGCCTGCGACGGAGTAGTGAATGTCATCGTCTGGCTCCATGTACGCAATTGTTGATTTCAGGGATTTTGATCCCCAAGACGAATTTGTTTCGTTACTTTCAGGAAAGAAGTCGGCGAGTGGCCAGTCATTCGAGAGTTTCAAGCGCTCGTAAATCTTTTGTCTACCAACGTATTTTCGGTCTGAAACCAAAACTCCCACTTGTTCAACAGGCAATCCGAGCGCACATCCAGTTGCGCGGCCCAACCATGAGCCATGAAATCCGTCGAGAAGGTCACCCTCTGTAGGGGACCAATTCAGATTGCGTGGTCCTTGTGGGCGTAACAGCTTGATGCTGTCCAGGTCATTCGGGTGCGATTTTGCAAAGTGGACTGGTCGTTCGAGATCATCGAGTTGGTCATAGAGTGCCCAAATAATTTTCTCGTTCCATGCATCCGAAACTGGATCAAGTTGACGAATTTCCCGCGCAAGATTATCGGGTATTGACACTCCTTCGTCGCGAGCAGCATCCACTTCGGCTAGGAGCAGTGAATATGGAGTGTTCCAGATCGTCAATTGATAGTTTCTTTCAGGGTTGAGAAATCAAGCAATACTTTAGGCATAGATTGAGGGACGTATGTCGAATCAAATTCAGAGCCAAAATTCTGTCCAAGGCCGACACAACGTCATCATTGACTGTGATCCGGGCCACGATGATGTTTTCGCAATTGGATTGGCGGCATCTTTTTGCAATATTCTCGGCATTACTTCAGTGGTGGGCAATTCAATTATTGAAAACACAACCACTAATGCCTTAATTGCCGCAGATGTATTTGGTCTCCAAAATGTCCCGGTACTGATGGGCGCTAAAACTCCGTTGAGTGGCAACGTCGATCATGTGACCCAGGCTCATGGTGCGAGCGGTTTAGATGGTCCTGCTCGTCGAACACCTCGTACGAAGTTGGACAGTCGTGATGCGGTGGATTTTTTGGTGGAGACTTGTCGGAGCAACGAAGGCATTTGGATAATCGCAATTGGTCCCCTCACAAATGTTGCGTTAGCCATTCGGGCTGATCGCACAATTGTTAACAAAATTGCAGGAATTTCTCTGATGGGTGGATCAATCACACATGGCAATGTGACGGCAGCAGCGGAATACAACATCTGGTTTGACCCACAAGCAGCGTCGGAAGTGTTTGACTCTGGTGCCCGAATAAAGATGTGTGGTTTGGATTTAACGGATCAATTGACAGTTACTGGAAAGTTTGCTTCGGAACTCAAAGCAATCTCTACTGATGCAAGCCAATTTTGTGCAGAATTAATTGACTACTACCAGGGTTATGCCGCCAAAATAGCCGGGGTAACGGGTCCTGATGCATTGCTAGTGGGTGCTCCACTGCACGATCCATGCGCAGTGCTTGCACTTACTCATCCAGAATTGTTTACCTCTGAACGCATGGGTGTAAAGGTCGAAACAACAGGTACGCATACTTTGGGAATGACGTTGGCTGATACAAGACCGTGGGAAAATCATTCGGATTCAGTCATCGAAGTGATGCGCACAATAGAAGCGAATGAGGCACGACAAATAATTGTCAACTCGTTCAAGAATGCAAAGTGATAACTATTTTTGTTTTGGTCTAAAGGCTGTCAGCCCGCCACCGACGTCTAGGTGCGCTCCACCAATCAGGTCTACGCAATAGGGAACTGCAGGCATCACAGCCGTTAGGCACTCGGCTATCGAACTTGGTTTTCCGGGCAGATTGACAATGAGTGACGCTCCACGAATACCAGCTGTTTGTCTAGACAAAATCGCAGTAGGTACTACTTGCAAACTCACCTGACGCATGAGTTCACCGAAGCCAGGCATCATTTTGGTGCACACGGCTTCAGTTGCTTCTGGCGTGATGTCTCGTAGCGCTGGGCCCGTGCCACCAGTTGTGACAATGAGGCAACAGTTTTCAGCGTCGGCGAGTTCGATGAGTGCGCCGGAGACTGCTGCAACTTCATCGGGCACCACACGACCCACCGCAGTCCATTCATTGGCGAGGTGTTTGGTCAAAAAGTCTTTGATCGCTGGGCCACCTAAGTCTTCGTATACACCAGCTGACGCGCGATCGGAAACTGTGACGATGCCTATCTTGGCAATTGGCTTATTCATTTGGGCGTGAACTTACCACTGCAGCAATTGACTGTCACTTTTTCCTCGTGGATTGGTGATACGTGTCCATAGCGACTTCCGTATTTGTGAGAGCCCATAACGAAATCCAACACGTTGAAATGCTGCACGAGAAAGTATGGAGAGACGCTCAGTGGTTTCGCGCAAGTTATTGAGTAGCGCTTGTTGAATTGGGTTGAGGACCAATGAGGCAGATGGCGCGGTGAAGTTGTGGCGCTCAAACCCAAACCACTCGTAGTCTTCGTGATAGGTGTCGGCAATAAGGTCAGCGGTTTCCTTGTCAATAATCTGATCAGCGTTAATGCCAAGACCGCTATTGAGGCGCTGCAACTTGACGCTTGTTCCTGCGCGTTCATTGATTGCATCGGCAAGCTTCTGCATTTCGCCAGGTTGGTCGATGTAGATGCGGTGGTGGTACTCGAGTTGGTTGGCGTACAACGTATTGAATTGGGGTCGGAAGTGATCATCGATAGCAAAAGCGTCCCTGTTGTTGTTTATTGCATGAGCAAATTTCTTAAATGTTGCCGCAACGTCTACATGACCATCAACAATCACATCTCCACACATGTCAATGATTGATTGCGGGGTGCCAGGGGCGTGCAAAAAAACACGATTCTCCCACGAGGAATATGCGCGCTTAATCGGGTCGCGCAGGGCGGCAACTCGCATCCATTCAGACGATTGGATCACTTCCCATTGCTTCTTACGCGGTAAATCGAATAGGCGAGTGAGACCGTGTACGTGGTAGTTGTGAATGGTTTGCTCTTGCGAGATGTTTGGCGTAATGATCTTATGTGCTGCCTCTGCGTTGTATGAGCCCTCAGCCTGTGAGATGAGCAATTTGAGTGTGCTGCAGGCCACCTTTGTCGTTGGTACATACAGAACCTTGATGCGTGGCGCAACTAGTGCGTAGTTAATCAATTCAGGAAGACTTGGATGAGCGACAAAATCCATTGAGTAATTTTACTCGTTTGTGGGAGCCGTGGAGTGTTTAGTGCGCGCTATTGATGCGGTCAATCACCAATCGGTGTACAGCATTGACTGCGTCATCGATTGACTCGCCAGTAATGCCAACGGTGAGGTCAGGCGACTGTGGCGCTTCGTACGGTGCGTCTACGCCAGTGAGACCACTCATCTCTCCTGCACGCACTTTTGCGTACAAGCCTTTTGGGTCTCGGCGTTCGCATTCTTCAACTGCGGTAGATACATACACTTCGAGAAAAGTGAGGTGATCTACCTCATGGATTCGTCGGGCTCGCGAGCGACTATCGCTAAATGGGCTGATGATCGGGACGAGCGTGACTGCTCCTGAATCGGCAAACAGACGAGCCACTTCGGCGATGCGGCGCACGTTCTCCCAACGCTCATGATCGCTAAAACCTAAATCGCTATTGAGACCATGGCGCACATTGTCGGCATCGAGGACATAGTTGTAGACACCACCGCTAGTCAGCCTGTCGGCAAGAGCATGCGCAATAGTCGACTTGCCCGAACCGGATAGTCCGGTGAGCCAGATGGTCATGCCGTGCAGGTGATGCGCTGCCCATCTCTCGTTACGTCCGACTGTTGGTTCGTGCCAAATTGCCTGGTTCATAACGACCTCTTTCGTGTCTTGCTGCTACTGAAATCCTATGTTCGCGGTGATAGCAACATGCCGGCACCCGCTGTTTGTCCTGTCGCTTCGTCAACAATGATGAAACACCCTGTTGAACGGTTTTGGTGGTAGTCGTCAAACATGATTGGTGCAGTGGTGTGCAACGTAACACGACCAATTTCATTCATCTTCAATTCAGACACGCCAGTTTCGCGATGCAGGTTTGAAATATTGAGCCGATACAACACGTCGGTGATTTTGGCACGTGCAGTATTGGTCGTGTGTTTGATTGAGTAGATCTTGTTTTGCTGCATCGGGGAAGCATCATCCATCCAGCAAAGCATCGCTTCAAGCTCTTGCGAAACGCGTGGACGATTATTTGGCCTGCAAATCATGTCGCCGCGAGTGATTGAGAGATCATCGGCAAGCAGCAGTGTTACAGCATCGCCAGGCTCGGCTTTTTCTACTGGCCCAAGTGGCGAATCGATACCGGTAATCGTCGAGGTAAGACCCGATGGCAAAACCATTACGTCGTCTCCGACGCGCAAGACACCACCTGCAACACGACCAGCAAAACCGCGGTAGTCAGGAAAATCGCTGCGCTGTGGGCGAATTACAAACTGCACAGGGAAGCGCGTGTCGATGCGGTTGTCATCAGAGGCCGTGTAGACGCTCTCGAGGTGATGCAACAGTGTCGAGCCTTCAAACCACGGCATGTTGGTAGAGCGAGTAACGCAATTGTCGCCAGCCAGTGCACTGATCGGCAAGAAGGTGACATCTTGCAAGTCAAGACGTGATGCAAACTCTTCAAACTCTTCGCGAATTCGGTCAAAGACCGCTTGGTCGTAATCAACCAAGTCCATTTTGTTGACACAAATCACCAAGTGGGGCACGCCAAGAAGTGAAACGAGCAGACTGTGACGTCGGGTTTGTTCGATCACTCCGGTGCGAGCGTCGATCAACACAATTGCCAAATCAACATTTGAAGCACCAGTGATCATGTTGCGTGTGTACTGGATGTGGCCTGGGCAGTCGGCAATAATGAACGAACGTTTTGGTGTAGCAAAATATCGATACGCAACGTCGATAGTGATGCCTTGCTCACGTTCGGCTCGTAAGCCATCTGTGAGTAATGACAAGTCGACGTAGTCGTCGCCGCGGCGTTTGCTCACTGCTTCGATATGTTCGAGTTGGTCTTCAAAAATACTCTTCGAGTCATAGAGCAATCGACCAATCAAAGTCGACTTACCGTCGTCTACTGACCCAACAGTTGCAAAGCGCAAACGTTCCACTAGAAGTAGCCCGTTCGTTTGCGATCTTCCATGCCTGCTTCGGACATGCGGTCATCGGCTCGCGTTGCACCACGCTCGGTGATTCGGGCGACTGAAGTTTCGGCGATGATGTCTTCAACGGTCGTTGCAACCGATTCGATAGCTGCAGTGCATGTTGCATCGCCAACTGTGCGAAAGCGCACCAATTCTTCCACAACGGTTTCGTTCGCTTCTGGCTGCAAAAACGGAGTTACTGCCATCCACATGTTGTCGCGGCGAAAGACAGGTCGACGATGTGCGTAGTAAATGCTCGGTAAATCGATGTTGTATTCGGCTATGAATGACCAAATGTCGAGCTCGGTCCAGTTGGAAATAGGGAAGATACGAAAGTGTTCGCCTTGACGGTGACGACCGTTGTAAATACCCCACAATTCTGGTCGCTGATTTTTTGGATCCCATTGACCAAAAGAATCGCGATGCGAATACACACGTTCTTTAGCGCGTGCTCGTTCTTCGTCGCGACGTGCACCACCAAACACCGCATCAAATTTGTGCTCGGCAATTGAATCGAGCAACGTCACCGTCTGTAGCGGGTTGCGACTTGCGCGCGGCCCCGTAACGTCAGCAATACGACCCGCGTCGATTGATGCTTGAACCGATCCGACAATCAGTTGCACGCCCATGTCGGCAACGCAGCGATCGCGGAACTCGATGACTTCATCAAAGTTGTGTCCGGTGTCGATGTGCATGACAGGAAAAGGGATACGAGCAGGGGCAAAGGCGCGAACCGCCAAATGCAGCATCACCACCGAATCTTTGCCGCCCGAAAACAGCAATACTGGGCGCTCAAACTCGGCTGCCACTTCTCGGATGATGGTGACCGACTCATCGATCAGGCCACTCAAAGAGGTTTTCATCGTGTTTCAGGTTAGTTCCCAAATCGTAATTTTATGAATTGTAAAGCCAAGTGGGATAAAGGTTTTATCAAGTTTTGACGTAATCGCAAAGTCATAAGGCGTGTTATTGTCTGTTGCGTGCCGTTTGGCGCGGAGCAACACAACGACATATGCAACTTGCATAAAAGGGGAGAGCACAACAGATGAGGAAAAATCACATTAAGGGTTTTGCCCTTGCTACAGCAGCAGTCTTCGGACTTCTTGCTTGTGGTGGGAGCAGCTCGTCCACCGACACCACAGCAGCACCGGTAACAACTGACGCTGCAGCCGACTACAGCATGCTCAAGGCCGCTGTTGTCTACATTGGTGTACCAGACGACAAAGGCTGGACATACCAGCACGAACAGGGCATCGTTGCACTTGAAGCCGAACTCGGCATCGAAGTTAAGCGTGTAGAGAACGTACCTGAAGGCGACGAAGGCGAAGCCATCATGGAAGGTCTCGCAGCCGAAGGTTACAACTTGATTTTCGCAACCTCATTTGGTTACGGAGCTCCAATGGCACGAGTTGCTGCTAAGCACCCAGAGGGTTGCTTCGAGTGGGCAACTGGCGCAAAGTTCTTGCTCACCAAAGATGCAGGTGGCGAGTACGCAACATTTGGTGACGTACCAGCAAACTTGGGCACGTACTTCGGTGCTGCTGAAGAAGCTCGTTACCTCAGTGGTATCGCAGCAGGCGCAGCAAGTCCAACCGGCAAGCTTGGTTATGTTGCAGCGTTCCCAATTCCAGAAGTAATTCGCGGAATCAACGCGTTTACACTTGGCGCGCAGTCTGTTAACCCAGATGCAACCGTTCAAGTTTCGTGGACAAAGACATGGTTTGGACCAGATACTGAAAAAGAATCTGCTGAATCACTTCTTGCAGCAGGTGCTGATGTACTTGCAATGCACCAAGACACCACAGCAACCGGCCTTGCAGCCGATGCAAAGGGTGCCAAGTGGGTTGGTTACAACAGCGATGTTGCTGAAGCAGCTCCAAACGCATGGCTCACCGCTCCAACATGGAACTGGGCTCCGTATTACATTCAGACCGCAAAGGCCGTTGCTGGTGGCACATGCCCAACAGACGAGTACTACGGTTCGATGGCTGACGGAATGGTCACGCTTGCATCATTCGGTACATCAGTAGATGCCGACACACAAGCACTGATCGCCGAGAAGGCAGCAGCAATCATCGATGGTTCATTCGCACCATTCCAGGGTCCAGTTACGGATCAGGACGGTAAGGAAGTTGTTGCTGCTGGCGCAAAGCCAGAGTTGCTCGACTTGCTCGGAATGAGCTACTTCGTTAAGGGAGTAATCGGTTCTCCAAAGGGCTGATCTGTAAATGAGTAATACCTCTCACGAGGTTGCACAGGGGCCGCACCACAACAGTGGTGCGGCCTCTACTGCACTCTCAGCACATTCAATTGATAAAAAGTTTCCTGGCGTTCTTGCCAACGACTCTGTCGACTTCGACGTGCGCGCAGGTGAAGTGCACACACTGTTGGGTGAAAACGGTGCAGGCAAAAGCACGCTCGCAGCAGTGCTCTGCGGTCTCTATCAACCCGATGCCGGGTACCTCATGCGCAATGGAAAGCGCATCAATTTGTCGTCACCGCGCGCAGGGTTGCAGCACGGTATTGCGATGGTGCATCAGCACTTTCGCTTGGTCGAAAGATTTACTGTTTCAGAAAATGTGATTTTGGGAAGTCGCGATTTGCCGTTCAAATTGAATCGTCGCGAAATAAATGAAAAAGTTGCAGCAGTCGCTGAGTCGTATGGACTACCGATTGACCCAGATGCAACTGTTGGGGACTTGTCGGTTGGACAACGTCAACGAGTCGAAATTGTCAAGGCGTTGTACCAAGGCGCAGAGATTTTGTTGTTAGATGAGCCGACCGCTGTGTTGGTGCCGTCCGAAGTTGAAAAGTTGTTTGAAAACGTGCATGCAATGACTGCAGCCGGAAAATCGATTGTGTTTATCAGTCACAAACTTGGCGAAGTAGTAGAAATCTCTGATCGTGTGACCGTGTTGCGTAACGGTCGAGTGACCGGCCACGTGTCGGGTAGGGGTACTACAGACACAAAAGAACTTGCACGCCTCATGGTTGGCCGCGATATTGAACTCAATGCCCAGCGCGCAACGCACGCAATCGGGCACGAAGTTTTGCAAATTCGCAATCTGTCGCTCAGCATCGATGACGTTGCAGTGCTGACCGATATTTCGTTCAATGTGCACGCTGGCGAGATGGTTGGTGTGGCTGGTGTTGCGGGTAATGGCCAACGCGAACTCGCCGACACCATTGCCGGTCTTATTTCGCCAACAAGCGGGTCTGTAGGAATCTCGGGTGCGATGACAACAGATTGTGGTCCAGTTCAGGCTCGTGAAGTTGGCTTGGCTTACGTGCCTGAAGACCGCTTAGGAATGGGCCTTGTTCCCTCGATGTCAATACTCGACAATTTGCTGCTCACTCGAGACCGAAAATTGGTTGTTGATCGAGTGTCAGTGCGCCCAGAGGCAAGCAGGTTGATCGAACAATTCGAGATTAAGGCCAATGGACCTGATCATCTTGCGCGCAAGCTTTCGGGTGGCAATGCTCAAAAAGTGTTGCTTGCGCGTGAACTCTCTGGTGGTCGAAGTGCAACTAAGTTGCTCGTCGTGTGTTCGCCAACCCGAGGCCTTGATGTGGGTGCGATCGAAACTGTGCGTCGACTACTCAATGATGCACGGAGCGCAGGGCAGGCGATCTTGTTGATTTCTGAAGACCTCGATGAAGTGTTGTCGCTGTCTGATCGCGTTCTCGTGTTGTATCGCGGTTCTGTGGTGCATGAGACTCCGGGTGAAACGGCACAACTGTCTCAGGTTGGCGCAGCGATGGCAGGACTTGCCGCTGAAGGACGTTCGTGATGCGTATTCCTTTCCGTGTCGTCTTTGAGCAACGAGGAGAAACACCGCGTCGTTTGTCGTTCCTGGTTCCGCTTGCTTCGGTTTTTGCGGCTTTGTTTTTTGGCGCACTCTTTTTGCTGGCTACTGGCTACTCGCCAATCGGTACCTACACCAATATGTTTCGTGATGGTTTTGCTTCGTTTAATGGCATCACCGACACGTTGGCTTTATCGACAGTCTTGATCTGCACCGGCATTTCTGCAGCGTTTGCATTTCAGATGAACCTCTACAACATCGGCGGTGAAGGTCAGTTGTATCTTGGTCTTATTGGTGGTGCATGGGCAGGAATCGCGCTTGGCGATCACTTACCAACGTTGATTATGGTTCCTGTTGTCTTGTTGTGTGGCGCACTTGCTGGAGCCGCTTGGATATTTGTCCCGGCTTTTGTGCGATCAAGATTGGGCACGAGCGAGATTGTTTCTACGTTGCTGCTTACATACATCGCCGCAAGTCTCATCAAGCATGTGATTTATACGCCAGGCAGTTTTTTCCGTAATCCGAACACTTCGTTTCCGCAAGGGCGAATGGTTGCAGATTCTGCCTCGCTAGAAAGTTTTGGTAGCTCTCGGCTCTACCCAACATTCTTCGTAGCGCTCATCATCGCTGGCGCACTGTATTGGGTTGTTAAGCGCACCGAGTTTGGGTACCGCATCAATGTGATCTCTGATTCGCCGCGAGCCGCTCATTACGCAGGCATCAATGCACGACGCACAACTGTGTGGGTCATGCTGATCTCTGGCGCATTGTCGGGCCTGGCAGGTGCCATGCTCATCGTTGGGCCATACGGCAAGATCGAGCCAAGCATCATCACGCTCGGCTATGGGTATGCAGGCATCGTTGTGGCAGCACTCGCTCGCAACAATCTTGGTCTCATCATTGTGAGCGGCATTCTGTTCTCTGGCCTGAGGGTGGGTGGCAACAATCTGCAAGTCACTACGGACACTCCGATTCATATTGGTGTGATGTTGCAGGGTGCCATTTTGCTGTTTGCACTTGGGGGAGAAGCCTTTCGCAGGTACCACATCCATGTTGTGCGCACTCATGATGCAAGTAGTAAGAAGGCTCCAGCATGAACGAAAATATCTGGATCTTGATGTCGGCGGATGCAATCGCCATTGCAACAACACTGATCTTGGCCGCACTTGGAGCATTGTTTACTGAACGATCTGGCGTGTTGAATCTGGGTATCGAGGGCATTTTGTTGACCTCGGCAATCAGTTCTTTCTTGGCCGCAGATGCTTCGGGGAGTATTTGGCTCGGCCTCGTCGTTGGAACGGTGATAGGCGCGGTACTGGCCTCAATCCATGCCTTACTTTCGGTTGTCTTTCGTGCGAATCAAATTGTCGCGGGTTTGGCGCTCGTCATCTTTGGTACTGGTCTGGCCAACTTTTTGGGTAAACCAGCAGAGGGCAAATCGATCACAACCGTGATCAAGCCGTTGTCGTTTGGTCCACTATCCGACATTCCAGTGATCGGTCCAATTGTGTTTGGGCAAGACATCATCACGTACTTTGCAATTGCATTAGCCATCGTCGCATCTCGCTACTTGTTCAGCACGCGACCAGGCCTCGAACTGCGCGCAACCGGAGATGATCCAGCAACAGTTGATGCCCAGGGACTATCTGTCGCACGCATTCGCATTCGTTACACAATGGTTGGTGGAGCGCTCGTAGGTCTCGGCGGATCATGGTTGATGCTTGCGCAAAGCGCAGGCTGGCACCAAGCAGCCACCACAAATGGTTTGGGATGGATTGCGCTAGCGCTCGTGGTGTTCGCAGGTTGGCGCCCGATGCGCATCATCTTTGGTGCAGTGTTGTTTGGTTTCACATTGCAGCTCCCATTCACGTTGCAGGCAGAACAGATCACGTTTATTCCGTCTGCATTTCTTGAGATGCTGCCGTACCTGGCAACGTTGATTGCCCTCATCGCACTAAGTCGACCAGGCAGTCGCAATTTGCTTGGAGCTCCACGCGCATTGGGCACACCTTTTGTGCGCGATGAGCGATAGTCGCTGATGCGTCTGACACGTTCAAGTTCTAACGAAGAAATACTGGCGGTCTTAAACAAGACGGCGGACGCAATCAGCGCGGTTCTTGCAAGCAATACCGACTGGGGGCTGTCTGGCTTACGACACACCCAATATTCGGTTGACGTCGATTGTGACAACGCAGCGCTTGCAATCTTGCACGAAGCAGGTTGTTCAGTGTTGTCAGAAGAAAGTCAGCGAACAGGCGAGTGGGGTGACAACGACATCTTGGTCGTGATGGATCCGCTTGATGGATCCACAAATGCAAGCCGTGGTGTGCCATGGTATGCGACGGCCTTGTGTGCGCTCGACAACGCCGGTATGCGTGCTTCGCTCGTGGTCAATCAGGCTTCGGGTCGTGACAGGTATTGGGCAACTCGCGGTGGCGGGGCATTCCATAACGGCAATCAAATTCATCCATCAGCTTGCAGAGATATCAAGGATGCGGTTGTAGGAATTTCTGGCTTGCCAAAGTTCAAACCGGGATGGGCGCAGTTTCGTGCACTTGGTGCAGCAGCCCTTGATATCTGTTTGGTTGCCGATGGCTCTCTTGACGGTTGGGTTGATATGAATAGTCACGGCGTGTGGGACTATCTAGCGAGCTCGCTCATTTGCCAAGAGGCTGGCGTGCAGATTTCTGAGATTTCAGATCGCGACTATGTGACAACCGAATATAACGACAAGCGCACTCTGGTAGTTGCGTCAACTAATGATTTGCTCGTAAGTCTGCGTGAAGTTCGTCTGAAACACGCCACTTAGTAGCCTGAGTGGACGCCGAGAGGCTCGCGATAAACTGTAATTTCCGTAATTACGGGCGCTTAGCTCAGTTGGTTAGAGCATCTCCCTTACAAGGAGAGGGTCGGGGGTTCGAGTCCCTCAGCGCCTACCAGAATTATTCAACTACAAGCAGGAGAGATATCGACATGGGAACATGCGGATGCGGTTTTACAACTGACCCAGAGAAGAATTGCAATGGAACCCACCGAGTGGTGCAAGCTGTTAAGGCTGACATGGCAGAGAAGTTGACTGCCGCAGGTTTTAGTGAGGCTTCTGACTTTGTGAAGAATGAGAAGAAGGCCTAACCAGCCACTTTTTGGGGTGCGGCCAAATTACGGCTTCATCCTGTCGAGCATTTCGCCCATCTGCTTGTGCACAAGATTGATCGCTTGAAGCGGTCGAATAAGAACACGAAACTCAATAATTTTGCCGTTGTCGTCGCACGTGATCATGTCGATTCCATTGACGTATTTGCCTTCGACCGTTGTCTCAAATTCGAGAACAGCGTGATATCCATCAAGAATCTCTTTGGTATACCGAAAGCCTTTTGGCGCTTCACCTGAAGTATTTCCGGTTTCGTTTTTCGGTTTTTCACCAGGCAAAGTTTGTCCGGCTGCTTGCAGATACAGGGTGGTGATGGCCTTGCCCTTTTGAGGGGTGTAAACGATTGGTGAGTAAAAGATCACGTCATCGTGCAGGAGTTGTTCGAGGCCGTTTTGCAACTCACCTCGCATGTGGGCGTGCCAGCGTTCAATAACGGCATGGATGGGGGACTCATGTGATGAGGGCATAACGGTCAAGAGTAATGGATGTGCCTCGATTGCGTCACACACCCGATTTAGGCGCAATGTAAATGGAATAATGGGAAGGTGATTTCTCCTCAATTAACACGACGTGGTTTTGTGCGTTCGGCCATCGCGGCTGTTGCGGGAATTTATGGTGGTTCATCTGTGCTGTCTTCGTGTGGAGGTGCCAGCGATACTGGTTCTTTGGGCAACGGCACACTTGTGATCCCTGATATCACTTTGGTGCCAGAAGGTGAGATGCTGCCATTTATCACTGCGCAATCTCAGTTTTACCGAATAGATACCGCAATTGGAAACACTCCCCAGATAGATGCAGTTACTTGGAGTATGCGGATCACGGGGATGGTCGATCGTGATGTGGTTTTGACACTGGCTGATATAAACGCGATGCCTCAAGTGAGCCATGTGATCACTCTTGGTTGTGTGTCAAACGAAGTTGGTGGTGATCTGATCGGCACTGCGCAATGGGGCGGGGTGCTACTGAGTGATGTGCTGAAACTGGCCGGTGTGCAGTCAGGTGCCGAACAGTTGGTGAGCACGAGTGTCGATGGTTGGACATGCGGTACGCCACTTGACGCAGTTCTTGACGGCAGACCGGCAATGTTGGTGACATCAATGAACGGCGAGCCGCTTTCGCAAGAGCATGGATACCCCGTCAGAATGATTGTGCCAGGTTTATTTGGATACGTATCGGCTACAAAGTGGTTGAGCGAAATACAACTGACGACATGGGATGCATTTGATGCCTACTGGATTGAGCGCGGATGGTCGAAGACCGGACCATTCTTGGCGTCAAGTCGCATTGATGTTCCGCGCAATGGTGCAAGTGTTGCTGTTGGGAAAATCGCCATTGGTGGGTTTGCTTGGGCTCCACGAAGTGGAGTTGGGGCAGTGCAGTTACAGATTGATGACGGTGAGTGGCTTGAGACAGAATTGCTGGACGGTTCGACAGGTGACACATGGACGCAATGGAAGTATGAGTGGAACGCCAGTGCGGGCGATCATCGTCTGACAGTACGGTGCGTGAACAACAACGGCGAGGTGCAAACCGACGAAGTAACTCGCGTAGACCCAGACGGTGCGCGTGGCCATCACCATATTGATGTTTCGTGTGCGTAATGTAAGGGCCTCGTGAGAATTCAAAGATCTACCGAACACCGGGCGATGCCGTGGGCAAATGGCAGGGGCACCAGTTACGAGATTGCTTGCGATCGGGGCAACGACGATCAATGGACATGGCGTCTAGCAATTGCACCAGTGATTGTAGATGGACCGTTTTCTTTGCTTCCTGGTGTTGACCGCGAACTCGTTGTCATTGAGGGCAATGGAATGGTGCTTGAGACCGATGGAAAGACCTTGGAGTGCCTACCGGGGGAAGTAGTGCAATTCTCGGGAGATGCGAGCACATATGCCCGATTGTCAGACGGTCCCATAGTTGACCTTGGCCTGATGATGGTGAGGGGTTCGGTGGTTGCATCAATGTCTGTGGTAACCGATGCAGGGGAAGTTATTGGTTCTCGTGTGGTAATCGCTTTATCAGAGAAGGTCGAGATCGAAGTCGAGGGCTCGCTTCAGCAGCTTAAGCGGTTAGATGCTGTGATCCATGAAGACGATGGTGCGATATGTCTCATGAGTGGTGTTATTGCATGTTTGGTCATGTTCTGAACTACGACAAGATCTAGTGTTGGTGGGTCATGTTGACCACACTGAAAAAGATTGAATACAAATGGATTGTCGCAGTCATTTTCGTGGCTGGCTTGTTTCTCGAAATTCTCGATACAACAATTGTCAATGTTGCAATTCCGACACTCGCTAAAGATTTTGATGCAACTCGGGCATCGATGGAATGGGTTGTTCTCGGTTATTTGCTCTCTCTAGCCATTTGGATCCCTGCTTCAGGTTGGATCGGCGACAAGATAGGAACGAAGAAAACATTTCTCTTCGCGTTGCTGACATTTACGGTTGCGTCAGCCTTATGTGGACAAGCTCACTCGGTGGGCGAGTTGGTTGCTTTTCGAATATTGCAGGGTGTGGGTGGTGGCATGTTGACACCGGTGGGTACAACAATGCTCTTTCGCGCATTTCCACCTGCTGAGCGGGCACGTGCTTCAACTGTTTTGATGGTGCCGATTGTCGTGGCCCCTGCTCTCGGGCCAATCATTGGTGGATTTTTGGTTGATAACTTCTCATGGCGCTGGATTTTTTATGTGAACATGCCACTCGGAATATTGGGTTTTCTGTTTGGCTTATTTATGTTAAAAGAAAGCAAAGAGCCTGCAGCTGGCAGGTTTGACGTTCGGGGGTTCTTGCTTTCGGGGATTGGTCTCGCAGGGGTTCTGTACGCATTGTCTCAAGCACCAGAAAAAGGTTGGACATCAAGCTCGGTGTTGGCTACTGGACTTGGCGGCTTGGCCCTACTTGTCATACTTGTTGCTGTCGAAACCAGAATCGCTGAGCCAATGATTTCGCTTCGTCTATATAAAGATCGAATGTTCCGTAATTCCAACATGGTGAACTCATTGTCGTACGGCAGTTTTATGGCGTTTTTGTTTTTGTTCCCTCAAATGATTCAGTCACTGATGGGATACAGCGCACTGCAGTCCGGATTGGCGTCATTCCCTCAGGCCGTAGGGGTGATTTTGGCTAGTCAGTATGTGGGCAAGTTGTATCACACCGTTGGCCCTCGTCGATTGGTTGCGGTCGGACTCACTCTGGTGATGTTTTCAAGTTTGCCTTTCGTGTTTATTTCACTGACGACGAGCCTGTGGACAATTAGAGCCTCAATGTTCTTCCGTGGCATTTCGATGGCTTTCGCATTCGTTCCATTGCAAGCATGTACCTATTCCACAATTTCTCGTGCCGATACCGGACGCGCATCCGCAATTTTTTCTACCCAACGACAAGCATCGGCCGCATTGGGGGTTGCATTGTTGTCAACCATCTTTATTTCTCGCGAGCATCATTTGCTCTCAGCTGGTGTGCTGGATGCTTCTGCGGCACTTGGTGGATATCGCCTGGCATTCGCTGCCTCAAGTGTTTTCGCTCTCCTCGGTGCGATTTACGCATTCTTCATGATTCATGATGAAGATGCGGCTGCGACCATGGTGCCTCGCTAAACGGCGTCGAGAAGCCGAATCATTGCATTGATGTTTTCAACCCTCCAAAGGGAGACAAGTCGAACATCATCTGTTGCCAGTTCTGCCGAAATCTTGAGTTTGGATGCCTGAAGCTCGAAAAGCTTCTTTTGTCGCTTCGCTAATTGCTGGTTCTTCAATTTGCGGCGACTCCTGAGCACAAACTTTGCAAGCAATTCAATTCGTGCATCTCGTGGGTGTTCTACCACTGTGTTGAGCCAGGTAGTGCTAACAGCCTTGCCTTTTGTGGTCACCATGTAAATGACGCGTTGTGAGCCCTGGTCTCCAGGTTCAACTTTGGATTCGCGGATGAGTTTGGCCTCTAGTAAGCAATTGATGGATCGGTAGACAAGTGGTCGACGAATGCGGATAACTGCTGCGAGCGAAGGATCCTGCTCGAGTTCTTTGGAAATTGCAAAACCATGTTTGGGAGCTTCACCAATTATTGCCAAGACCATTTGATCGAGGACTGAAGGCTCATATAGTCTCATTGGAACTAATCATACAGATGGGCCATGATGAAGCGAATTGGATTGACGATTGCGGTAACGGTATTGGTGTCATTGATGCCGAGCACTGCACACGCAACTCCACTGTTCGAAGCATCAAAACTCAAGGGTGATCTGACTATCTCGGCAGCTACATCATTAACCGACGCATTTTCCGAACTCGCAAAGCAGTTTCACAAGATAAACAAGAACGTCAAAATACGCCTCAACTTTGGCTCTTCATCCACATTGGTTTCTCAGATCCAATCTGGTGCACCCAGTGACATTATGGCGTCTGCAGATCTCACCAATCTTGAAAAGCTCGTGGCTTCTGGCAATGTTGTGGTTGTGCCAAAGGTCTTTGCACGTAACTCGATGGCGATCGCAGTGAAACCAGGAAATCCAAAGTCAGTTCGTTCGATCGCAGACCTTGCCAATCTTTCATTTATTTCCTTGTGTGGCAAAACAGTTCCGTGTGGTGTGTACGCAGCGAGTGTGTTGGCTCGGGCAGGCGTGATGATTGACGAATCGAAAGTGACACGAGGTATCGATGTGAAGGCAACACTGTCTGCTGTTGCAAATGGCGATGCCGATGCAGCGCTCGTGTATAAAACTGATGTTCTGGCGACGAAGAAAATTGTGGTTGGTATAGACATTCCGATCGCACAGAATGTGACAGCAATGTATGGCATCGCACCCGTGCGGGGGTCAAAGAACCTTGTAACAGCTAAAGCATTCATCAACTTCGTACTGTCCCAGCAGGGTTTGCAGATATTAAAAAAGTTTGGATTCGGTCGCCCATGAGCACGAGAGGTCGGCGAGTTGGTGCTGAGACCCCAGCATTTGTATGGGTTGGGGCAGTACTTGCATTGCTGTTTCTTCTCTTGCCCCTCGCAGGGCTTCTCAGGCGTGTCGCCTGGTCGGGCATATTCGATTCCGTAACAAGCGGTCCGGCGTCTGAGGCGTTGCGGCTGTCGTTTATTACATCGGTTTTCGCGACGATGATCGCTTTACTTCTCGGATTGCCGCTCGCATGGGTATTGGCGCGTATTGATTTTCGCGGACGTTCGATGGTTCGCGCGCTCGTAATGCTTCCAATGGTGTTGCCGCCAGTGGTCGGTGGCGTTGCATTGCTCGGTGCTTACGGAAAATCTCATGGACTCATCGGTGGTTGGTTGTTTGATATTTTTGGTTTGCAACTGACGTTTTCCCCACTCGGAGTTGTAATTGCCGAGGCGTTTGTTGCATTGCCATTTTTGGTGATGGCAGTAGAGAGCGGATTTCGATCAATAGACCCTCGCTTCGAAGAATCTGCTGCCACGATGGGGTTGGGGCCAAGTATGAGGTTTTGGAAAGTAACGCTCAGGCTTCTTGCTCCTTCATTGATTGCTGGAGTCGCAGTCGCATGGGCCCGCGCGCTTGGCGAATTTGGCGCCACAATCACGTTTGCGGGAAATATTGAGGGAAGGACGCAGACAACGCCTCTTGCCGTCTATTTGTTGCTTGAGAGCGATCCAGAGGCTGCCTATGCGCTGAGTTTTGTGTTGCTGGCAGTATGCATTGCTGTTCTGATAGCGATGCGCGGCAGTTGGATGGGGAGGCGCTCGTGAGCGTGTTGTTGAAAGGCACCGTGCATCAGGGTCGTCTCATTCTTGATATTGACATAGTTGCGGGGGACGAAGTTGTCGCAATCAGTGGTGTGAATGGAATCGGGAAGACAACATTTCTGAGAGTGTTGGCTGGTCTGCTTCCTCTTGACACTGGTATTTTACAAGTCAATGGAAAAGTGTTGGACGATGTTGATCATCAACTATTTGTTCCTGCACACATGCGAAATGTAGGAATGGTTTTTCAGGACAATGTCCTTCTACCGTTTTTGTCCGTGTTAGAGAACGTTGCATACCCGATCTTGTCAACCGCAATGAGCCGTCAGCAAGCACGTCAACAAGCGATCGATGCACTGACGGATCATGGTGTTGGCCATTTAGCCAGTATGAAACCCGCACAGCTATCGGGTGGGCAACAGCAGCGAGTTGCTCTCGTGAGGTCATTGATCAACAAGCCGCAAATGGTGTTGTTGGATGAGCCGTTGTCTGCGCTTGACGCAGATGCTCGTCGCGATATGCGCAATTTGCTGTTGGGTCAACTTAAAACATTGCCTGGAACCAAATTTATTGTTACACATGATCGTCTCGATATCGCCGAATTGTGCGACCGCGAGATTGCATTTACGCAGCCTCAGTCAGGGGCTTTGGGTGATGAGACACAGACCACTATTGTTCGATAGATGAACAGCCCGAAGGGACTTGAAACCAGAGTTGCCTTGATGGCGGGCGAACATGTGGAAACCGATTCGACACTTGCAATAGTCGTTCAACATCGCGGAGAGGTCGTGGCGGAGGCTTATTCCGAAGGGGTAAAGGACGACACAACGTTGATCTCGTGGTCGATGGCAAAATCGATCACGCATGCTCTAGTCGGAATGGCACAGATGGATGGTTTGCTCGATGTGCAGGCTCCAACGCGGATTGAGATGTGGCAAAACGATGATCGCAAACACATTACTTTGCAACATTTGCTTGAGATGCGAAGTGGGCTTGCGTGGATAGAGGATTATGTCGAGGGCAATGAGTCGGACGTAATCGAAATGTTGTTTGGTAGCGGCAAAGATGACCATGCAGCGCATGCAATGAATAAGCCGTTGACAAGCACGCCAGGAAGCGAGTGGTATTACTCGTCTGGCACTACAAACATTGTCGCGCGGTTACTAGGCGATGCACTGGGAGACAAGAACGGTTCTAGTAATAGGACCCATTCGTTTATCCAGCAGCGATTGTTTGATGCGATCGGGATGACGAGTGCGACTGTGCGGTTCGACGCTGCCGGAACATTTGTTGGCTCATCATATGTGTATGCAACGGCTCGCGACTTCGCTCGGTTCGGAGAGCTGTACTTACGTGATGGGTTGTGGGAGGGTGAGCAGATTTTGCCGAGTGGCTGGGTCGATCATGCCCGAGCCCAAACAGTTATCGACCCTGAAACCCGTCAGGGATACGGCGCTCATTGGTGGACACAGCCGGGTCAACCGAATTCGCTCATTGCATCTGGCTATGAAGGTCAACAGATTTTCGTACTACCTGAGCGCGACTTAGTGATTGTTCGCTTAGGAAAAACAATTTCTGAAAAAAGAGACGCCGTTCGTGCTGGCTTGTACGAGATTGCTCAGATGTTTCCCAAAAATTAATTGAGACCGAGACGTACCAATTGATCTTGTGGCGCATCAACGCTGTTAAGCGCCACGCGCAAGAGTTCTGCAGAGTCTCGCTCGGTCTTGCCGTCGACTCGATTTGATTGCTCGACAGCATCTTCGTGGCGGTCAAATAACAAATGCTCAAAATCTTTGCCCATTGCCCAAAAAGGCAGTAGGTCGCCTTCGCGGAATGGCTGGCGGATCACAGGAATCGTTGAGCCGGGCATCTTGTCGAGAAATGCACGTTCGTCGGGTACTGGCAATCGCAGATTTGGATACTTAGAAATAGGCATCGTGCTCCAACGGTTTGACCACATCGAGAGTGGTTCGTTGTTGCCAATCGGTCCGCGTGTGTAGCGCCACTGATCTGTCACGAGCTGTACTTCGCGACCCCAAACACCTGTGAGCAACCAATCTCGCACTGATTTTGTCGCACCCTTGATGAGGGGGACGAGCGAAGAGCCGTGTGTGCGGTGGTTGATGGTTGCACCAAACACGTCGGCCAATGTTGCGTGAATATCGGTAGATGTGGTGAGCGCATCAATGCTGGTTGGCGTGGCACCAGGCCAGGCAACAATCAACGGAATGTGACCAAGTGGCTTGTGCACGGGCACTGAAGGCTTGCCCCAAACGTCGCGACCCTTTTCGTCAACGTCGCCGAGGTAGTGGCCGTGATCTGTGCAGAGAATCACTGCTGTGTCGGCCCAAGCGTTGGTTGTGTCGAGTGCGTCGAGCACTTTGCCAAGCCAGTGATCGATCATCGAAAGCTTTGAACCGTACTGCGATCGAATTTGATGTGCTTCACGATTTGTGATCACGCCATCGGCCTGTGCATTGACGGCATACGGAGGCCAGATCATGTGTTGACCTTCCCATGAATCGTCGTAACGCATCGCCCATTCTTCTGGGGTGTCAAATGGTTCGTGTGGATCAAATTCGTCAACAAACAACATAAAGCGCTCGCCATTGGCACGATGATGCGGAGAATCATCAAGCAACCACTTGGTGGCGGCTTGCATGGTGCGTGGGCCTGGGTAATCTTCTTCACCCTTGAACCAGCCGCGCGATGTGTCGTAATGCGTGTGGCCTCTGCCAAATGTTGGTGCACCAATCCAGCTCGCATCGGGCCGTGTCTTCCACGCGTCACTTTCATGTCCACGTTCGTACGACCACGCGGTGAAGTCGGTATGGAAATTTTCACCACCAACTTCAAACAGGTGAGGGTGATCGGTGATGAGGTTTGTTACGACTCCGGCACGACGAAGCGCAACGGTAATGGCTTCTTCCCAGATTTCAATTGAACCCCATGGTTTCCACAAAAAATCCCATGCTCCAACCAATATGTCGTGCCGTGCGGGTATGCAGGGCAGTGAACCAGTGTGGTGGTTGGTGAATTTGAGTGAGCGTGCGGCAAGCCGATCAATGTTCGGAGTATCGAACGAAGTGCCACCGTATGCCCCGAGTTCGTGGCGATTGAGGCTGTCAAGTAACAACACAATGACGTTTTTGGGTTGCTGTGCAGTGGGACTACTCACTGCAAAACCACGGGCGGTTGTGATCGTGTTTCGTGCACGCCAAGGTAGACGAGTGCACCGACGACAAAAACTGCTCCAACAGCTTGTTGCACGCTAAACACTTCATTGAGAAACAGGATTCCTGCGACTATGTTGAGAACGGGTTCGACGGTGTTTACAACCGATGTGGTGTTGGGACCAAGAATCTTGAGTCCGGCAAATAAGGTCGCGGTACTTAACACAGTTGCGAAAAGAGCGAGTGCGCCAATCCATAACCAGCCCACCATGTGATGTGGGAATAGAACTGGGGTAGTAGACGGGGCTAGTAACCAATACATCCAAAACGCAGTTGCAGCACCAGCCATAACAAACGTGACGCCGGTGTAGAGGTCGGTTTTCTTGAATGCACGTGAACCGCTGAGCGTGTAAAACGTGTAAGACAGTGATGATAGAAGAATCAAAATCACGCCTTTGGTGGTTGCATTGCCTGGTTGGCCAACAGTGATGGCGACGCCGATCATTGCTGAAACAAGAGAGAAGATTGTTTGGCGCTTTGGCTTCGTCTTAAACAATGCCCAACCGATGAGCACGACAAACACCGGGTAGATGTACCAAATGACGATGGAAACACCGCTCGACATATTCTCAATTGCGGTGAAATAAAAGAACGCCGCACCGGAATATCCAAATGCACCGAGCAAAAAAAGCTGGAGCATTAAGCGGGGTTGAGGCCAGACTCGTTGGCCGCTAGAGAACTGGCGTATGAGGAGCATGAGCACTGCTGCAACGGTGAACCTCACAATCAATACACCAACGGTATTGGCGCCACTTTCATAGGAACGTTTAGAAAACGTAGGAGCCAGTGAAAAGCCCAAACTGGAGAGTAAAACCAAAACAAAGCCGAGTAGGCGCTGGTTTTTGAGCATTGCCTAAATCTAGTTGCGATGGGATGCGTGAAGGGTTGCGGGACTAAATTGGCACCAACAAAGGAGAACTAATGGCTCAGGAACTATGGCGTAAATCGGCTCTCGAACTAGCAGCCGATATTCGTACAAAAAAGGTTTCGAGCCGAGAGGTTGTGGACGCGCATCTTGAGCGCATTGCTCAAGTCAACAATCATGTCAATGCCGTTGTGCGAGTACTGGCAGACGAAGCACGCGCTGGCGCGGACGCTGCCGACGCAGCGATTGCAGCAGGCAAGCCGCTTGGCGTGTTTCATGGAGTTCCATTTACGATCAAAGAAAACATTGATGTCATTGGGTATCCAACGACACAAGGCATACCCGCGCTGGCCGGAGCAATTCCCACGCTCAATGCTCCCGCCGTCGATCGCATGCTCGGGGCTGGCGCTATCCCGATTGGTCGCACAAATCTCCCAGACCTAGGCCTACGTATTCATACCGACTCAACTCTGTACGGACGTACAAAAAATCCATGGAAGTCTGACCGTACGGCAGGCGGATCGAGCGGTGGTGAAGGTGCTGCGCTCGCCAGTGGCATGTCGCCAATTGGTTTGGGTAATGACATCGGGGGTTCTTTGCGCAACCCCGCACATTGTTGTGGCATTGCGGCAATCAAGCCATCAACTGGCGTTATCCCTGATGCCAATCAATTTCCAATCGAAGATATTGGCTTGAGCTCGCAGCTGATGCTCAACCAAGGTGTGATGGCAAGACGAATAGCTGATGTGAGAGCCGGCTTTATGGTTGTCGCTGGAGAGCACCCACGGGATCCAATCAGCGTTCCTGCGATGCTTACCGATCTAGAGCCGGGTCAAAAACTTCGTATTGCGGTAATGGCTACACCTCCTGGTGGCAGCACTCATTCAGGAGTTGCAGATGTTGTGCGCAAGGCTGCAGATGCATTGTCAAATGCCGGACATGACGTTGTTGAATCAACGCCACCAGATTTTGAACTTGCTTGTGAGGTGTGGAAGACGCAGCTCTATGGAGAGCTCGAATTGCAACGCCCATTGCTCGAATTGGTGATGGGAGAGGGTGGTCGAAAGTTTGTAGATTTCACCACGGTCAATCGCGCAAAAGTGGAATTTTCGGAGTGGGTAAATGCGCAATTGCAACGCAATGGTTTGGGTCGTCGCTGGAATGCTTGGTTTCAGGAGTATCCGGTGTTGCTTTCGCCGACATGGACACAGCCACCATTTGTCTTTGACTTCGACATTGAAAACGAAGCAGGCGCGCTCGCAACTGTTGAGTTGATGCGTCCTGTGTTGCCAGCAAATTTGCTTGGACTTCCTGCAGTGGTGGTGCCGGGCGGAATGGCCGACTCACTTCCAGTTGGAGTGCAGGTAATTGGTGCTCGTTACACCGACTTGCGTTGCTTATCAATCGCTGAGCAGATCGAATCGGCGTGCGGTTTAGACACGCCGATCGATCCGATCAACTAGTTCTTAGAGCCT
>WLPO01000089.1 GCA_009698745.1 Actinomycetota bacterium | reverse complement strand
ACGGAGATATTCGTAACGCCGGCAGCGAACTTGTTGAGTTAAACAACTGAACTCAACAGCTGATCTCGTTGTTCGCAACGCAACACTCGTTGCAACCGTAGATAACGCTCGAAGAGAAATACCTGGCGGCTGGGTCGCAATCACCAACGGAATAATTACTGGTGTTGGGTCTGCTGGCTCTGAGCCACACGCAACTCGCGTCATTGATGCAACTGACTGCCTCGTTACCCCCGGGCTTGTAAACACGCATCACCACATGTATCAAAACCTCACGCGGGCATTTCCGCCGATGACCAATGCTGCATTGTTCGGTTGGTTGCAGACGCTGTATCCGCTGTGGAGCACACTCGACGAAGAGGCCGCCAATGTTTCGGCATGGGTAGGGCTCGCAGAGTTGGCGTTGTCGGGTTGTACAACTTCGACCGACCACTTATATGTGCACCCTGCAGGCGGCGGCGACCTATTGTCCGCCGAGATTTCGGCTGCAAAAGATTTGGGGATGCGCTTTCATCCAACCCGCGGATCAATGTCGTTGTCGCAAAAAGATGGTGGTTTGCCACCAGACAATGTGGTGCAGGATCATGACGTAATTTTGGCTGAGTCGCAGCGTGCGGTTGAACAGCACCATGATGCCTCGCACGGTGCGATGGTTCGCATTGCGCTCGCACCATGCTCACCATTTAGCGTCACCAAGCAATTGATGACAGAGTCCGCACAACTTGCCGAAAAACTAGATGTGCGCTTGCACACACACTTCGCCGAAAACTCTGAAGATGATGCATTCTCACTGGCAACATTTGGATGCCGACCTACTCAATATTTGGAAGACGTCGGTTGGTGCACCGATCGTGCGTGGGTTGCGCATTGCGTGATGCCAAACCATGACGAAATACAACAGTTGGGTAAAGCAAAGATTGGAGTTGCGCATTGCCCAAGTAGCAACATGATCTTGTCGTCAGGAATTGCGCCAGTTGTTGACTTGCGCGCAGCAGGTGTGCACGTTGGGCTTGGCGTGGACGGTTCGTCTTCTGCCGACTCGGCTTCGATGTGGCTCGAAGCCAGGCAGGCAATGTTGTTGGCAAAGTTGCGCAATGGTGCGGCTGCTGGCACGGCACGCATGTCGCTCGAGATCGCAACGCGCGGAGGCGCGGGTTGTCTTGGTCGTATCGGCGAAATTGGTGAGATCAGTGTGGGCGCAGTTGGCGATCTTGCAATTTGGTCACTGACTGGTGTTGCATTTGCCGGAGCAGTTGCAGACCCAATCGAAGCATGGTTGCGCTGTGGCCCAACTGGCGCCAAACACACCATCGTGCACGGCAAGTTGGTTGTAGATAATGGCCAACTGGTGAGCAACAAAGTTGATTCGATGCTGGCAACGCATCGTAGAGTTGCCAAGCGCATGCAACGCATCGCTGATTGATTCTCATGTTGCAACATTTCGCAGTCACATTTAGTGCGATCTTTCTTGCCGAACTTCCAGACAAAACAATGTTTGCAACACTGTTGTTGTCTACCCATTTTCATCGCCGCTTGCCGGTGTGGGGCGGTGTCACGCTTGGTTACGCAACACACGTGATGCTTGCCGTGATTTTTGGTACCGCATTGAGCCAACTGCCCAAAACTCCTATCCATGTTCTCGTTGGACTGTTGTTCTTGACCGGTGGATTCATGACATGGCGCGCGGGTTCATCTACCGAGCATGACGAGACAGCAAAGTGGTCTGCATCGATGTCTAATGCGCGTGTGGTGTGGACAGCAGCTTCAGTGATATTGGTTGCAGAGTTTGGCGACCTCACGCAACTCGCAACTGCGGGCTTTGCGGCAAGATTCGATGATCCCATTGCCGTTGGCGTCGGATCGATCGTGGCGCTCTCGAGCGTGTCTGGGCTTGCCGTGTTGGCAGGTGGCTGGTTGCAAAAGAAAGTACCACTGCACAAAATTCAGCGAGCTGCTGCGGTGCTGTTTGCCTCGATTGGAATTGTGACGATTGTGAGCGCGGCGGTCTAAGCAGACCACTTGGATTGTCCGAAGCGATATCCAACGCTGCGAACAGTCTGAATCAAGTTGGCGTGTTCTTCGCCAAGCTTTGCGCGTAGGCGACGAATGTGTACGTCGACGGTGCGTGCTCCACCGAAATACTCGTAGCCCCACACTCGTGACAACAATGTTTCGCGAGAAAATACCTTGCCTGGGTTTTGTGCCAAGAACTTGAGCAACTCGTATTCCATGTAGGTCAAGTCGAGTGGCTGTCCACCGAAAGAAGCTTGGTATGTCTCAAGGTTGAGAATGAGGCCGCTGTATTCGACAAGCGACTCGCGACTGCCGCGGATCTCGGTGAAGAACATGTGACGCAGGCGAGACTCGAGTTCGCGGGGGTGAAAAGGCGACAAGCAGAAGTCGTCAAACAAATCGTCTCGCATTTCGAGATCGGCGAGTTGTGCGCCGTTTACGAGCACAAGCACATGGCCCACAGGGTTGTCGTTTTTGCGTAGCGATCGGCAGATAGCCCAACCGCCCTCTGGGTCTTCATCACACATGACCACTGCGCCAGCCCAACCTTCGACGGGCTCACTCTTTGCTGCGTCATCGGCCGACGAAACAGCCTTCCAGCGGTATCCGGCCAAGTCGAGTGTGCGCGCCAGATCAATAGACGGCGGGTTTGGAAACACGGCGATCATCTGACCGACAACGTTTTCGTTTGCAGAAGTGCGCGTGTTCACAGCGAGCGCAGGTAGCGACCAAGTTCGTATTGGCTGATGTGTGTTTTGTATGTGCGCCACTCAGCACGCTTGTTGCGCAAGAACCACTCAAAGATGTGATCGCCAAGCGCATCGGCAACCAGACTCGAGTTTTCCATCACCTGCAACGCTTCGTTAAGCGACTGTGGCAGTTGATGGATGTTCATCTTCTCGAGAACGTCATTGTCCATCTCGAATAAGTTGGCGTCTGCTTCAACTGGCAATTCGTAACCTTCTTGAATTCCGCGCAATCCTGCAGCCAAGATCACAGAAAACGCGAGGTATGGGTTGCACGCTGGGTCTGGTGATCGGTATTCGATGCGCGTTGCAGAGTCGCTATTGCGCTTTGCGATTGGTACGCGGATGAGGCCACTGCGGTTATTACGTGCCCACGAGATGTGTACTGGTGCTTCAAACCCAGGAACAAGTCGCTTATACGAGTTGACCGTTTGGTTTGTGACGGCGGTGATCTCGGCAGCATGGCGAAGCAAGCCTGCCATAAAGCATTTTGCTGTCGGCGACAGGTTGTAGGCATCGTTCTCGTCGTAAAACGCATTTTGTTCGCCATTGAACAACGAAAGATGCAGATGCATGCCCGAGCCCTGGATGTTTTCGAGAGGCTTTGGCATAAACGTGGCGTGCACATTGTGGAGTGCCGCAATTTCTTTGACGACAAAACGAAATGTCATCACGCTGTCGGCCATGGTGAGTGCATCGGTATGACGCAAATCGATTTCGTGCTGGCTCGGCGCATCTTCGTGAAAGCTGTACTCGACTGGGATGCTCATGGTCTCAAGTGTGCGAATTGTTTCTTTGCGCAACGAGCTTGGAATGTCGGTTGATGTGAGATCGAAGAAGCCGCCTTCATCGAGCAAGACAGGAGTGTTGCTGCTATCTGGTGGAGCGAGATAGAAATATTCGATGTCGGGGGCAACATAGAACGAATATCCCTTGTCGCGAGCAAGACCCAGATTGCGCTTCAACACCTGTCGTGGATCACCATCAAACGGCGTGCCGTCCAACTTGGCGATGTCACAAAACACTCGAGCCTCTGCGCCTTTGGCGTCGGCCCATGGAAGCACTTCAAATGTGTTGGCGTCGGGGAGCGCGAGCACATCGCTTTCTTGCACTCTGCTGTATCCATCGATTGATGAACCGTCAAATGACATTCCGTCGTTGAGAGCATTTTCCATTTCGGCAGGGCTGATTGCAAACGACTTGAGGTTGCCGAGCACATCGGTAAACCACAGTCGTACGAGGCGGATGCCGCGCTCTTCTACGGTTCGAAGGACGTAATCCTTTTGCTGATCGTGCATGGAAGTCACCTCAACAGTCTGCCGTGAGAAGTAATCAACAGCACCGAGGACCGGATCCTCGGTGCTGTTGAAACCTGTGTAACTACTACTTTTTCTTGGAAGTTTTGGCGCCTTTGGACTTCTTTGACGCTGGCTTAGTTGATTTCGCTTTGGCCTTCTTGGCTGCTGGGGCTTTTGCGGCGCCGCAAACAGTTTCGAGGATCAGGCGAGTCACCACGTATGGATCGACGTTTGCGTTTGGACGACGATCTTCGGCATAGCCCTTCTTATCGCGAGCAACTTGCCAAGGAATACGCACCGATGCACCACGGTTAGAAACACCGTACGAGAATTTGTTGTATGGCGCTGTCTCGTGCTTGCCGGT
>WLPO01000088.1 GCA_009698745.1 Actinomycetota bacterium | reverse complement strand
TTCTGCTGTAGGTAGATGCCCTTGGCCAATTGGGCTTCGATTACCAAATATTGTGAGCCAAGATCGTTTGAAGCTCTGCTCAGATATTGAGCGTGAAAATTTGCAACGCGTCATCCCTGAAGTGCAGCCGGCATTAATCGTCGTCACGAGCCGAACATTCGACTCTAAATTTCGAGTCGAGACACTTGGCTCACATGGATTAGAGAATGTGAATCAACTTGCAAGCGACACCCTTGACAAATATGCAGCAGACGGACGAAATGTGTTAATAGTTGAACCGATTCCCGAGACGAACGATTTTGACTCGAGGGTGTGTGTGCTGGATGCTTCAACGGCTGCTGAACGTCAGCTGTGTGCGTTTGAAATCTCTATGGAACCTACAAAATTTGAATTATTTGAGAGAGAAATGGATGCGCAACGCAACAACGTATTGACGCTAAACATCGATAGTTGGGTTTGTCCGCGAGCCCCGATCTGCGATCCAACTGGAAACGGGGCAATCGTTTGGTCTGATGGAAACCATATGGCACCTGGTTATGCACGCACGCTGGGCCAACGTTTGGCCGACTTCTTGAAGGCAACCCAATTTTTAGAGGCCAGCGGCCAGTAGAAATTATCCGGCGAGACCGTGCAACCAAGCCTGCACGTTGTTGCCCAAAGCATCGACGTCGTATCCGCCCTCTTGCAACACCACCGTTGGCAAACCCATCTGACGCACCAAGTCGCCACTGCGTTTGAAGCCATCTTGAGTGACCGACAAATCGCTAATTGGGTCAGTGAAAAAAGTATCAAGACCAAGTGAAACTATGACCATGCTCGGTCCGAATTTGGTTATTGCAGTACATGCCTTATCGAGCGCAGCAATAAAGAAATCGTCTTCGGTGCGCGCAGCGAGGGGCACATTGAAATTGGAGCCACGGCCCTTTCCTGAACCTTGCTCGTCGCTAAAGCCGGTGAAGTACGGGTAAGCCCGTTGAGGATCGCCATGCAACGACACATACTGCACGTCGTCTCGCTCGTAGAAAATCTCTTGGGTGCCGTTGCCATGGTGGTAATCCACATCCAGCACCGTCACCTTTGTGCCTGTAGTAGTCGCCACATGATGGGCAGCAATTGCCGCGTTATTGAAGAAGCAATACCCACCATACAGATCGGTGGTGGCATGATGGCCTGGAGGCCTGCATAGTCCATATGCATATGACTCGCCATCGAGAACAAGTTTCGTTGTTGTGAGAGCTGTATCAACTGCTGCTCGAGCCGCCGTGTACGTACCTTCGGTCAATGGGGTCGTCGTCTCGAAACACCACCAACCAAGTCGAGCGTTAACAGCTACGGGCTCTTCAATTTTACTCATCGCTTCTCGCAAAGATGGGCGATAGAAAAAATCGGGCACTACCTCGTGGCTCGGACGCATCTCACGTTGATAATCCGCCCAAGCAGTCATCAAAAACTTATTCAAACCTGGTGTATGCACTGCATCAATCGGCTCTGTGCCCCACTCGGTTGGCGACAAAAAATCCATTGTTGGGTCGTTTATCAATGTTTCCTTAATTGCTTCAGCGCGACCAATATGTTCAAACGGTGAAGCGGAACGTGATGCAGCAATTTCTGCGTGAGGGTTGTGACCCATATGCGCTGGTGTGTAAACGACTTTCATGACTTCAATTTACCTAGTCGTATTGGGGTCTGGCGCGAAGTGTGCGCTTAATTTCAGAGACACCCGATTCTGCGATTACCTGCACCGCATCCCAAAGGCGAACCGCTTCGTCTCCTCTCGGAATCTTGGAAATCACTGGACCAAAGAGACTCGCTTCGCGATCCGTCTGCGGATTGAAGGTGATGATTGGCGTGCCAACATCTTTGCCCGTGCGTTCAAGTGCGGCTTGTGATTCAAAGCGAATGACTTCATCATGTGCAGCGTCAGTGCTCGATTCGGCCCACTTACTTGGCAAGCCAGCTTCGGTCAGCACCTTCACATAAAACGCTTGCGAATCTTTCATTGCTTCATCGCGTCGATGATTGGTGTGCACAGCGGTACCAAATGCGGTGTACACGCTTGCAACACCAGGATTGCCCTCGCTGGTGCGAGCGGCACTTGCAATGCGCAATACTTCCAAACCAAAAACATGACCTTCAAGATGACCTGGCGACATCTTCGAATAGTCCGTGCTCTCATTGATCATCTTGAGAGAAATGAACTTCCAGGAAACTTCGTAATTACGAAGTTGTTGAACTTCTGTCACCCACCTGCTGGTGATCCAAGCCCATGGGCAAATTGGATCGAAGTGAAAATTAATGTCGGCCATAACCGCCAAGACTAGTCGCGCGCGATTTGGCGCAGCTCGAATGTTTCAATGATGTCGCCTTCTTTGAGGTCCTGGAAGTCGGTAAGGCTGATACCGCACTCGAAACCTTCACGAACCTCTCGCACATCGTCTTTAAAGCGGCGCAACGTGTTGATTGCACCCTTCCAAATGATTGTGCCGTCGCGTAGGAAACGAACCTTGGAGCCACGAGTGACAACGCCCATACGTACCGAACAACCCGCAATTGCTCCAACCTTTGGCGCGCGGAAGATTTCGCGCACCTCGGCTTCGCCAGTGACCACTTCTTCGAATTCTGGGGCAAGCATGCCCTTCATGGCCTTTTCGATGTCTTCGATCAACTTGTAAATGATTTCGTAGGTGCGAATTTCGACACCTTCGGCGGCCGCCATATCGCGCACTTTGCGATCTGGTCGCACATTGAAACCAATCAACGTTGCATTGGTCGCTGCGGCCAGGGCAATGTCGTTCTCGGTGATTGCACCAACTGCACGGTGCACAAACGCTGCACGCACGTCGTCACGCTCGAGTTTGCGCAAGCTCTCGGTTACCGCTTCCAACGAACCATGCACATCAGATTTGATAATCACGTTGAGCGTTGCAACTTCGCCAGCCTGAATCTGGGTAAAGATGTCTTCGAGCTTGACACCACGTTGCACACGGGCGTCACCGCGCTGATTGAGTGTGCGATATCGCTGCTCACGAGCTTCAGCAACAGTCTTAGCCGTCTTTTCATTTGGCGCAGAACGGAATTCGTCGCCAGCATTTGGCACAGCGCTCAAACCCAAAACCTGAACAGGTGTGGATGGACCAGCTTCTTTGATTTGCTCGCCACGGTCGTTGATGAGTGCGCGTACTTTGCCCCACGCCGCTCCAGCAACAATTGGATCGCCAACCTTGAGCGTGCCCTTGTCTACGAGAACAGTTGCGACCGGACCGCGACCGATATCAAGCTGTGCTTCAAGCACAATGCCTTTGGCGCGGCCAGTTGGGTTAGCAGTGAATTCTTCGATCTCAGCCAACACACTCAATTGCTCAAGCAGGTCATCAACACCAAGGCCACTCTGTGCAGCCATTTCAACGACAATTGTCTCGCCGCCCCATGCTTCAGGTGTCAACTGATTCTCTGCAAGCTGCGCAAGCACACGTTGTACGTCTGCGTTGTCTTTGTCAATTTTGTTGATCGCAACAACAATTGGAACCTCAGCAGCGCGAGCATGACTAATTGCTTCAATTGTTTGGGGCATCACACCGTCGTCAGCAGCGACCATCAACACAACAATGTCGGTCACTTGAGCACCACGTGCGCGCATTTTGGTGAATGCAGCGTGACCTGGTGTGTCAATAAATGTGATCGACTTACCATCCTTGACAACTTGATATGCACCGATGTGCTGAGTGATGCCACCAGCTTCGCCACTGACCACACTTGTTGAGCGAATGCGATCGAGCAACGTAGTTTTACCGTGGTCAACGTGACCCATCACCGTGATGATCGGCGAACGAGGCTGTTGTAATACTTCGTCATCGTCATCTGAGTCGTCGAACATGGCTTGCAATTCCATCTCTTCTTGTTGACCTGGATCAACGAGCAAGATTTCGGCGCTCACTTCAAGTGCGAACAGTTCCATTTGCTCATCGGCAAGTGTCATGGTTGCAGTAACCATTTCGCCATGCTCGAGTAAGAAACGAACTACGTCAGCAGACGTGCGATTTAATTTTGGAGCAAACTCTTGTGCGGACGAGCCACGCTCGATAATGATGATGCCCTCAGGAACTGCTGCATGGCTTGCTGTGTAACTCGTTGGAGTTTGCGGCAACATTTCGTCGAAGTCTTGACGACGACGAGCACGCGACTTCTTTTTAGGAGCACGGCGTTGTCCGCCACCTGGACCACCCGGACGACCACCACCTGGACGACCAGGACCACCAGCGCCTGGACCACCTGGACGTGCGCCTGCACCAGCACCTGGACCACCCGGACGAGCGCCACCACCAAATGGAGGACGACCGCCTGGACCACCTGGACGAGCACCTGGACCACCCGGACGAGCGCCGCCCGGAGCCGAAGGACGCATTGGTCCACCTGTTCCGACTGGTCCGCGACCTAGCGCGGTGCCTGAAAGACGACCTGTACGTGCACCTGCACCGCCACCTGGGCGACCTGTTGAAGGTCCGATTGGACGTGTGAGTGGAGGACGCGGACCGCTTTCGCCTGGACGGCGTGCACCACCTGGTGGAGGTGGGATTGGACGGCTGCTACCTGGTGGTGGAGGAATTGGACGACCGCTTGGAGCTGTGCGAGCAACCGGTGCGCTTGGCGCAGCTGGTGCTGG
>WLPO01000087.1 GCA_009698745.1 Actinomycetota bacterium | reverse complement strand
GGCAACTTCTTTGAGATTCTTTGTTGGCGAGACATTGAGGTCAATTGCATTTGCGGCTTCTGGACCAACCGCAATCTTTTCCATGTAGACACATGGGCCTGGATTAAACATGGCGCCGCGTTCGGCAACCGCAATTACTGAAAGTGCATTACCGCGACCCATTGCGGTGAGTGTTGTGCCGTCGATCGGATCGACCGCAACGTCGGCGAGTGGTTTTGAACCATTGCCAACGCGCTCACCGTTATAGAGCATTGGGGCTTCGTCTTTTTCGCCTTCACCAATAACAACGATGCCATCCATGCTGACGGTGTCGAGCACATTGCGCATTGCATCGACTGCTGCGCCATCGGCACCTATTTTGTCACCACGACCAACCCAACTTGCTGCGGCGAGTGCTGCAGATTCGGTTACTCGAACCAACTCCATCGCAAGGTTGCGGTCTGGACGTTCCTTGGCCGGCATGAGTATTCATATTAGTCGCAAGTCGTATCTGGGCTCAAAACAAGTAGCGTTTGTCTTGTGAGTGAATGGAACCCGAAAGACGCTGATGCGGCAAGCACGCGCTACGACCTGACGGATTGGACGGTCGATGAGCGAGCCGATGTAGTGGCAGCTCTTGCCCAAGCCGAGGTAGCCCACGCGTGGGACGGTGACGAATTGCTTGTGCCTCAAGATCAAGAAGAGGCCGTTGAAGACATCTTGGATGAACTTGAAGAGCAGATGGATGCAGACGATGACGAAGAAGCTGCTGACGACAACATCACGGAATATGAACTTGATGAATGGTCAGAGGGCGAGCGCAAGCAACTGTGCGAGATGCTCGACAACCTCGATATTGGGTACCGCTGGGATGGCACGGTGTTGTTGGTGCCAATTGGTGTTGAAGCTGTTGTCGACTCGTGTCTCGACTCGATCGACAGCAGGGGTGTTGAGTTCACCGAAGGCAAGTAGTTGAGCGAAGCAGCAGCCGAAGTACTTGCCGAAGTTGAGTTTTGGCATTCGCGGCCGATCACACCAACTCGTCGGCTCTCGTTGGGGCACATCATGTTGCCCGTTGATCCGGCACCGGGCCTGGGCGGGATATTGCTTGGCGGAATCATTGCGCAATTCGTTGGCGATGTTCATGAAGACATGGTTCCCGATGTGCATCGATTGATTAGTCAAGTTGAGCGAGGCGAGCGCATTGTGCAACCCCGCCTACGCCATCGTTATCAGGCGGATCGACACGGACTCGGACGCAGTGTGCACCGCTTGGTCAATGTTGATAACGAAGTGCAGTTTCAGTTTTCGGAAACCGGTGCGCCGCTGCAACATGTGCTTGGCGCAATTTATGTACTCGAACGACTAGATGGTTCAGTGCGCAAAGAACTTGCACCACTTTTGTTGAAGGCCATGACATGGCGTGGTCCACTCAATCAGTTATTTGTTTCGTATCTCACTGGTAGCGGATCATCAACTATTTCTGCGCTGACCGACCCGCGAGCATGGGCTCTTGAAATCTTGGGTTTCCCTACGGGCACGCTGAAGCCTTCAAAGAAGGAAGTGCAAACTCGTTTTCGTGAGGGTTTACGCGATGTGCATCCAGATCACGGCGGCGACCATGGTTCCGCTGGTAGATCGATCATTGACTTGGGCGAAGCGCGCAGAATATTGCTCAGTTAATGAATGCTCGTGGACTCGTACTGTTTCCTGGCGCTGGAAGCGACTCACAACACGCAGCATTAGTTGCCATTGAGCAAGCAGTTGCGCCACTGCCAACGTTGCGAGTTGATTTTCCTTACCGATTGGCTGGCAAAAAGTTTCCCGACAAAACTCCTGTGTTGGTCGAATGCGTGAAAGTAGCTGTGCGCGAGTTTGCTAAACAATTGCAGTGCGCGACCGAGCAACTGGTGATCGGCGGGCGGTCAATGGGCGGGCGAATGTGCACGATGGCGGCCAGTGATGAAGTTGATCCGCTTCACGTATTGGGCATCGTATGCATCGGATATCCGTTGCATCCGCCAAAGAAACCCGATCAATTGCGCACTGCGCATTTTGGCAACCTGCACAGCCCGTTGTTATTTGTGAGTGGCACGCGCGATGAGTTTGGAACGCCAGAAGAATTGGAATTGGCATGGAAGCTGTTGCCGGGTAAGCCGACTGCGCAGATGATTGAAAAAGGTCGACACGAATTGCGTGGTGCAGATGCGCGAGTTGCCGAATTTGTTGCGCAGTGGCTACAAAATCTGTAGCAAAGAATCTTCGGGGTTGATTTCTTCGAGTCTGCGGTGCGCTGTTTCCGGATACTTGAGAAATACGAGAACAGCAACGAGCACCGGACCCATTGCAAGGCTCATCATGACGGTTGCATAACTGACATCGTGATCTAGCAAGAGTCCTGCACCGATTAACCCGATACTGCCGCCAATCAGCGATGCAGTGGTGATGATGGCAGATGCAACGTTGCGCTTGGCGGTGGGGAAGAGCTCGCTGCGAAACACGGCCATAGCCGGATAAGCAAGACCTAAACAGATTCCACCCAAAATGGCTGTAAGCCACATCATGTAACTGGAAAACGCATATGAGGTTGCGATTAACAGTGCGCCAAGTGGAATGGTGATAATCGCCAGGTTTTTGCGGCCTCGTTGGTCGGCAATGCGCCCGCCGATCATCAGACCAATTGATGCAGGAATTGCGGTGATGGTCGTGAAGATTGCGACGAGTGTTGCCGAGTAATCGCGCACGTCTTTGAGATAGCGAATCTGAAATACCGATGCTGTGGCAATGAAGATATTTGTCAACACCGCAACAGCAATCTGTAACCACAAGCGGTCGCGATGAATATGCGCCGAGACTGCAGCCGAATGATGAGTTGGGCTTTCTTCTTCCTGTTGATGCTGAAGTGCAAGGAAACGCTCTGTCTCGGGGAGCGAACGCGTGAGCACGACTGCAACCACGAGCCACAACAAGCCGACTATATATACGTATCTCCACGAAGAGTCGGAGATGCCAGCAAGAGGTAGAGCCCCAACAGCCGAGCCCGCACCAACGCCGCTACCAACAGCGAGCACGCTGAGAGCCCAAGCCCGAGTGTTGGTGCCCATTTCTTCGGTGGCGAACACAACAATGAAAATGCTGAGCGAGATGCCGAGTGGTCGACCGATTGTTTGTGTTGCAACGAGAAAACCAAACGATGGAGAGAGTGCGCCAAGCGAAGCAATGATTGGTGCAAGCCAACTCATTGCAACAATCATCTTGCGTCGACCAAAACGGTCGGCAGAAAATGCAAACGGCAATGCGATCACAACGCCCCATCGCACGATGGCTGCAGCGAAACCCTGACCTCGCTCACTCACATTAAATTCGGCAGCAGCGTACGTGGCGGTCTGTGTGAAAACGGTGTTGACGAACGACGCCGGCAAACATGCGAGCCAGAGCAACCACAGCACATTTCGTTGACGCAAAGTGAGTGGCTCTGATGCCATGAAACCGCGCAATACAGGTATTTTGCGAGTTATTGAGTCGCTAGAGGCCACTGCGCGAGCATACTGAATGAGTTATGCAAATCGTTGTCCAGCGCTCATCCATGCTTCACGGCGAGGTGCTAGTGCCAGGAGCAAAAAACTCGGTGCTCAAACTGATGGCCGCAACGTTGCTTGCAGAAGGCGAGTTTCGCCTCACCAATGTGCCCGACATTGCTGACGTAAGGACAATGTGTGAATTGCTTGAAGCACTTGGCATGTCGACACAACGACTTGATGCGCACGAATTGCTACTCACTAATACTGGCAACATCACGCCGATTGCTCCGTTTGAATTAGTCGATCGAATTCGCGCATCGATCAATTTGCTTGGTCCGCTGCTTGGTAGGCACGGCCACGTTGATATTGCGATGCCTGGAGGTGACGATTTTGGTTCGCGCCCAATCGACTTGCATGTTGCTGGGCTCGAAGCGATGGGTGCGATTTTTGATTTAACTCGTGATGGTGTGAAAGCAACAGCGACTCATTTACATGGTGCGCAAATCACACTGAAGTTTCCGAGTGTTGGCGCAACAGAAAACATTTTGATGGCAGCTGTGCTTGCCGATGGTGTGACAGTGCTTGATAATGCTGCGCGCGAACCAGAGATTGGCGACCTGTGCAACATGCTCAACAACATGGGTGCAAATATTGCGGGCGTTGGCACCGCAAAGTTGACAATTACTGGCGTTGCTTCATCATCACTGCACGCAGTAACGCACGAAGTAATACATGACCGAGTGCAGGCCGCCACATATATTGCTGCTGTTGCAGTGACGGGCGGAGATGTGTTTGTGCGTGGAGCTCGCGCCGAGCACATGGAGATGCTGCTCAGCAGATATGCGGAAATGGGCGTGGGCATCACACCACAAGCAGACGGATTGCGAGTTGTGGCAACTGAACGGCTGCGATCAATCGATTTTTCAACGCTGCCGTACCCGGGGATTGCGACTGACTACAAGCCACTACTTGTTGGCATGCTCAGCATTGCGAGCGGCACTGGGATTGCAACCGAAAATTTGTACCCCGGACGGTTTCGTTATGTCGATGAGTTGCAAAAACTAGGCGCCGACATTCATATCGATGGGCATCATGCAGTAATTCGTGGTGTCGAGCAGTTGGTGGGAGCATCGGTCAACGCGCCCGACATTCGTGCAGGTGCTGCGCTAGTTGTGGCAGGGTTAGTTGCCACTGGCGAAACCGTGATCAACGACATTCATCACATTGATCGCGGCTACGACGACCTGGTTGGCAAACTGGCGGCTCTTGGCGCCCTTGTTACTCGCCGTTCGTAGGCGCTGAACCCTCAAGGCTTTCGCGCTCGGCTACTTGGCGATCGGCTCGGCGTGTTGCCTGCCACAGCACCAACACAATGACGGCAATCGGCCCTGCAACCAGCATGATTTCGTCCCAACCACCCTGATGAGCAAGCACCCCCGTATCGTAGAGGCGAGCAAACGAATCGGAGAACTTCAGTGACAATGCGAACGCAGGTAGAGGAAACAATCGAGGTCATTCGGCCAGCGCTCCAGGCCGACGGCGGCGACATCGTGCTGCAAGAAGTTGACGAAGTAACTG
>WLPO01000086.1 GCA_009698745.1 Actinomycetota bacterium | reverse complement strand
CGCGAGAACTGTGACGATGGCAATTATCGGTGGTATTGCAGCCGCCTGGGCCCTTGTCAGTTTGTTGAGCGGGTGACGGGAATCGAACCCGCGTTCTCAGCTTGGGAAGCTGATGTTCTACCTCTGAACTACACCCGCGAAACCGTTGTAGAGAGTACCAACCCCAAACCACGTTCATATCCTGAGTTGTTTGGCGCCGCTCGCTATTAGTCAGAGCTGAATGCTTTTAGATAGTGTGCTTCGTTGTGATCCTGTCTGACAAAAGCATCCGCGAGGCCCTTGCCTCGAAAAGAATCATCATTGATCCACTCGACGAGTCATGCTTGCAGCCGTCGTCAATTGACGTCAAAGTGTCCAACTTGTTTCGCGTGTTTCGCAATCACACTTCGGCAGTCATTGACGTAAAGAAAGATCTTGCAGATCTCACCGAGTTGGTTGAAGTTCCCCAGGATGGCGTGTTTATGTTGCACCCAGGCGAGTTCGTGTTGGGTTCAACACTTGAACGAGTAGCAATCGCCGACGATCTGGTTGCTCGTGTTGAAGGTAAAAGCTCGCTTGGCCGACTTGGCCTACTGATTCACTCGACTGCTGGGTTTATCGACGCTGGCTTTGATGGCCACATCACACTCGAGTTATCAAATGTGGCCAATTTGCCAATCACGTTGTATCCAAATATGAAGATTGGTCAAGTGAGTTTCATGACGATGACCACTCCCGCCGACAATCCGTACGGCAAAGGTGCAAGAGGTTCTAAATACCAGGGTCAGCGCGGGCCGACCCCAAGTCGATATTTCGAAAACTTTCGCTAGTTAGTTGCCAGCAGTTGGAACTGCGAGTGGCGCTGGCCGCTCAGCATTAATCCGCTCACCGTTTTCGAGTGCGTCGAGCAAGTGGATGGCAATGTCTGCGACCTTGACCTCATTCTCTTCTTTGCCAGCACCCTTCACACCATCGTCGAGCATGATGTAACAGAACGGACACGCTGTTGCGACGCGGCTTGCACCAGTTGCGATTGCTTCTGCTGCACGCTCGTCGTTGATCTTTGTGCCGATGTTTTCTTCCATCCACATGCGTGCTCCGCCAGCACCGCAACACATTCCGGTTGTTCCGTTGCGCGGCATTTCAACAAGGTCTGCACCCTTGATTGAGCTAACAACATTGCGTGGCGCCAAGTACACGTCGTTGTGGCGTCCGAGGTAACACGAGTCGTGATACGTAATGCGTTCTTCGAGAGTTGCATTGCTCACATCCAACTTGCCACTGTCAATCAAATGCTCAAGCAATTGTGAGTGGTGAATCACTTCGTACGTGCCACCCAATTGTGGGTATTCGTTTGCAAGAGTGTTGAAGCAGTGTGGGCACTGCGTAATGATCTTGCGCACGCCCATGCCGTTGAGCATCTCGATGTTTGGCATTGCAAGCATCTGGAACAAGTATTCGTTGCCGCTGCGACGAGCACTGTCGCCGGTGCACATTTCGCTTGGTCCAAGAATTGCTACATCGACGCCTGCGCGCTTGAGCAACTTGGCCATCGACTGCGTAACTTTCTTGTTCTTGTCATCGAAGCTGCCGGCACAACCAACCCAGTACAAGTACTCGTGGTTGAATGCTGCGCCAGGATCAAGCACCTGAACATCGAGATCTTTTGCCCAGTCGCCACGCTCACCCTGGTTCATGCCCCATGGGTTGCCTTGGTTTTCCATTGCGCGATACGCATTGCCCAATTCGGCAGGGAAATCACTTTCCATCAGCGACAAGTAGCGACGCATGTCGAGAATCTTGTCGAGAATTTCAATGTTGACCGGGCAAATCTCATCGCAGGCCTTGCAACTTGTGCATGCCCACACTTCTTCTGCGGTGATTCGCTCGAACAACGAGTTGACCGAGACAGTGATTTCACTGTCGACACCAATTGGCGGCGACACTTTGCCACCCGGAGCATGTGAAGCAGTTGCTGCCATCACTTCACCGCTCTTGAGCACGATTTCGCGCGGGTCAAGCGGCTTGCCTGTGGCGTGTGCCGGGCACACGCTTGTGCAACGACCACACATGGTGCACGCATCAAGATCGAGCAGTTGCTTCCAGGTGAAATCCTCGATGACATGTGCACCAAAAGTTTCGAGCGAAGTCTCGGTGAGATTTGGCATTGCCTTCATTGCACCCTTTGGGCGCTCGCGATCCTTGAGGTACATGTTGAGTGGCGAAGTAAAGATGTGACGCAACATTGTGATTGGCAAAATTGCCAAGAACACGATGAATGCAGCAACGTGTGCAATCCACCAACCCTGATGCCATGTTGTCAACGTGCTTGCTGAAGCACCATTAACAAGTTGCGCGAGCGGGTATCCAACAAAGCTCCACTTTTCAAAACCAAGATCAACACCGGCGGCTTGACCTTGAGCAATACGGAACATTTCTGAACCAAAACCACTCAGACCGATGATCAACAGCGTTGCAAGAATCAGCGCATGCTCAGGCTTCGTCTTGATGCGAATTCGATATGGCTGCTGCACATAGCGGCGCACGATTGCCCACACGACTCCGCCGGTAAACATCAATCCAGCAAAGTCTCCAACAGCGGCGTATGCCTTATATATGTCGCCGTGCAAAAACTTGAGTGCTGGTGGCAACTGGTGATCAAGTTCGAGCACCGTGGTGACGCCAAGCAGGATCAAGAAGCCGAAATACATCATTGAGTGCATGAGGCCTGCTGCACTGTCGCGCAACAGGGTGCGCATGTATACGCCTGCGCGATAGTCGGCAAGGCGCTGCTTGAAATTTTTGCGAGTCGTCTTGCGGCGATCTGGCGCACCGCGTTCCCAGTTGCGAATACGGTCGGCAAAACGCAACGAACCCCAAATAAGCAGCATTGGGATGACGGTGTAAAACGCAATTTGCAGTGCACCAGGAATGCCCTCGAACACTTCACGATGCACGAGCGATGTTTCTTCCCAGCCAGTGATCTGGGGGACGATGCCCGAGATCATGGTGAAGACACCAATGCCAACTCCGAACGCAATCGAGATTTGATATGGCTTGATGCGCTTTGCGCCGGCCACCGGGGCGGCTGTCGTGTCGTGTGTGGTGCTCATGAAGATCTCACGCTAGTGGGATTTGTGCCCCTGACAGAGAACCAGAAGGAATTTATCCAGCAGTTGCTTGGCGCGAAACGGCATCCGCGGCTGCGGCAATGGCGGCCGCATCGCCCATGTAGTCCACCGACTTCACGTCCATGGAGTCCGTAAATTCGTAACGACGAGGCACACCAGTGGGGATATTCATATCGGTGATGTCAGCGGCCGAAATGTGTTCGAGATGCATCGCAAGCGCACGAATCGAATTTCCATGAGCCGTCACCAACACGTTCGTGCCCGCTTGCAATTGCGGACGAATGACATCATTCCAATATGGCAGCACGCGCACGAGTACGTCTTTCAAACATTCAGTTGCAGGGAGCAGATTTTTGTCGAGACCTTGACGAACAAGCTCCTGGTATTTCGCTTCATTAATAGGATGCTCGGGGCTGTCGAGTGGTGCCGGCGGGGGAGCAATGTCAAAGCTTCGTCGCCAAATCATGGTCTGTTCAGCACCATGCAGTTCTGTGGTTGCCTTTTTATCGAGTCCTTGCAACGCGCCGTAGTGGCGTTCGTTGAGCAACCATGTTTTCACTACGGGCAGATTGTCTTGCCCCATCTCATGCAACACCAACTGGGTGGTGTCGATGGCTCGCTCCAACAAGCTTGTGTGGACTGCACCAAATTTCATCCCAGCTTGGCTCAGCGTGACCCCGGCGGCCTTTGCTTCGGCAATGCCCTGTGGGGTGAGCGGCACATCGTGCCAGCCAGTAAAGAGATTCAGCTGGTTCCAGGTGCTCTGACCGTGTCGAAGGACGATCAGGGTTCCGGGCATGTCCAAATGGTAGGCCAAACAGCCAATTTGCGCCATATTCTGGCAATCTGGTGCATGATTACTGCCAATTTTGCCCGATGTGACAAATGTTGAGTGACATACACTCAAGTTTTATGCTCTCAGGGTTGTAAGGTTCTTCAACCACCCCTAGCGTGGTCGATACAAGAAATCCCCTTATCACCCCAAAGCAATCAGGAGCAGTACACATCATGGCAAAAGCAGTCGGAATTGACCTCGGAACCACCAACTCGGTTGTCGCAGTTTTGGAAGCTGGCGAAGCCGTTGTAATCCCAAACTCAGAAGGCTCACGCACGACGCCTTCGGTTGTTGCATTCTCAAAAGCTGGCGAAGTATTGGTCGGCGAAGTCGCCAAGCGCCAGGCAATCACAAACCCAGAGCGCACGTTTCGCAGCATCAAGCGCCACATGGGCGAAAACTGGAAGTCGGAAGATGTCGACGGCAAGAAGTACACGCCGCAAGAAATCAGCGCGCGCACATTGATGAAACTCAAGCGCGACGCCGAAGCATATTTGGGTGACACCGTGACACAAGCCGTGATCACCGTGCCTGCATATTTCGATGACGCACAGCGCACTGCAACCAAAGAAGCGGGCGCAATTGCCGGCCTCGAAGTGTTGCGCATCATCAACGAACCAACTGCGGCAGCACTTGCTTACGGACTCAACAAGGGCGAAGAAGACGAGACCGTATTGGTGTTCGACTTGGGCGGCGGCACGTTCGACGTCAGCGTGCTCGAAATCGGTGACGGTGTGTTTGAAGTGAAGAGCACGCACGGCGACACGCACCTCGGTGGTGACGACTGGGACCAACGCGTAATCGACTGGATGGTGCAGCAATTTAAGGCAGCACACGGTGTGGATTTGGCTGTTGACCGCATGGCAACACAACGACTCAAGGAAGCAGCCGAAAAAGCAAAGATCGAGTTGTCGCAAAATCAGCAGACACAAATCAACTTGCCATTTATTACTGCAACTGCAGCCGGTCCATTACATATGGACGAGTCACTCACACGCGCAAAGTTTCAAGAACTCACTGCAGATTTGTTGGAGCGTTGCCGCAAGCCGTTTGAGCAAGCAATCACCGATGCGGGTTTGTCAAAAGGACAAATCAATCACGTCATCTTGGTTGGTGGCTCAACTCGCATGCCAGCAGTACAAGACCTCGTTCAGAGCCTCACCGGCAAAGAGCCAAACCGCACAGTAAACCCAGACGAAGTTGTTGCCATTGGT
>WLPO01000085.1 GCA_009698745.1 Actinomycetota bacterium | reverse complement strand
CCGGCGGTGTTGCAGTGATCAAAGTCGGTGCAGCAACTGAAGTCGAGCTCAAGGAAAAGAAGCACCGCATCGAAGATGCTGTTTCTGCAACTCGTGCAGCGATTGAAGAAGGTGTTGTCGCCGGTGGCGGCACCGCCCTCATCCGCACACGCCCAGCAGTGCTCAAAGTTGTCGAGTCACTCACAGGTGACGAAGCAACTGGTGCACGCAGCGTGTATGACTCGCTCACCGCACCTGCTCGTCACATCGCTGACAACGCAGGCATGGAAGGCGCAGTTGCCATCCAGCGTGTCGAATCAGAAAAGGGTTCAATCGGACTCAATGCCGCAACTGGCGAATATGTCGACCTTGTCAAGGCCGGCATCATCGACCCAGCCAAGGTGACACGTGCAGCGTTGCAAAACGCAGCGTCGATCGCAGCATTGGTGATCACGACCGAGTGCCTCGTTGCTGACAAGCCAGAAAAGAATGGCGCACCAGCAGGCGGCGGCATGCCCGGCGGCGGCATGGGGATGATGTAAATCATTTTCTAGACGCTCTACAAAATTACAAAAATGCCTCGGGTGAAAACCCGAGGCATTTTTATTTTCACCCCAACTACTAGAGTCAGTATTCATGGCTGCACAGGGCAGAGGCTTCTGGCTTCATCAACTTGTTGAATACGGCATTGCCGGCGGTCTCATCATGATGTCGGCCCAATCACAATCGCCCATGGTGCCAATCGCATTGGGTGTTGCGTTGTTGGTAAACGCTGCGATTGCAGACGGTGGCGTCAGCGCGTTCAAGTGGGTGAGTCGACGCGTGCACCGAAATATCGACTGGTTGATCATTGTGTTGTGCTTTGTGGCAGCTGCGGTTGCAGATTTGGACTCTATTGGACGACTTGCGCTCATTGCGCTTGGGCTGGTCGAAGCCATCATCGTGCTGGGCACCAACTTTGCCAAGAAGCCTCCGCGCGAACAGCGCACTCCACGCCTCAATCTGCGACGCCATCGTTAGGCTCTACAACATGAGTTTTGAACAACCACAGCCAGATATGGAAAAGATGTTGCTCGCTTGGCAAACATGGGAAAAAGGTGAAGAGATGCCAGGAAAAACTCTTGCCAACTTGAAGACTGCTGGTCTTGACGAAGTACTCAAGCAGCTCATCGCTACTGGCTGGAAGCCAACCGCCTAAACAACGCCACCATGCGACCTGGTGGTGATCAAGTAATTCCTCGTCCCCAGTCGGTGTGGGTGAGGCCCAACAATCCTTTTGTCAACCTTGACCATTCAGTTTTGCGCTCGACCGAATTATTGGTTGAATGCATTAAGAAGTTTTCTGCAACGGTGCAGCATGTACCACCAGCACCAGACGCACGTGCTTCGGCAGTTTTGATTCCGTTATTCGACGGTGAGTCTGGGCCAGAGTTGGTGTTTACCCGCAGGTCGCAAGATCTCACCAATCACAAAGGCGAGATCTCATTTCCGGGTGGGCGCCTTGATGGTGGCGAAAGCGTGTTTGATGCTGCATTGCGCGAGGCTCATGAAGAAATAGATCTCGACCCAAATCATGTTGAGATTATTGGCCAGCTCACTTCACTCAATACCTATGTGAGCAAGAGTCACATTGCGCCCATCGTGGGCTTACTCAAAAACAAACCTTCTCTCCATGCGCGAAACGCAGAAGTGGACAGGGTCTTTACGGTTCCGGTTGCTGACTTGGTGCGTATGGATACGTATGCAGAAGAGCAGTGGGGTGAACCACCAAATCAATTTCGTTTTCACTTTTTTCATCTGGATGATGAAACGATTTGGGGTGCCACGGGACGGATGCTGTACCAGATCATCTCTATCGGTCTTGCCGATTAGTCACGGTCCACCAGCTGCACGCACCATTGTGTAAAAGATTTCGGACCACGCAATGCAGCGCACCTTAAAAGTGCGGCGTTGAGAGTTGCAATAGGTTTTCATGTCTCGGTGCAATTGCTCGTCAATCAGCTTTCGTGTTGAGGTGTCAAAAATTGCGAGCGCTTTAAAGTTGCGATAACCAAAATCATGTCGATCACAAGCTGCGCGAAAGTTGAACGATCTGCCTTCGCTTCCAATGATTGGTGCAGAGCAGCCATCCGATGTCCAGTTGAGGGTGGGGTATTGACGTCGTAAAGAAAACCGTTGTTGTGTGAATGTGGCGATATCGAGGTCAAACTGGATATGTCGCACTGCATCGACATTGGAGAGTGGGGGAAGTTGGGCGGGCAATACGCTCGTGACCGCAACGAGCATGCTGAGCACAATGCCCATAATGATCGCCTTTCACTTACAAGAGAATTCCTGTGAGTTACGCACAATGTGTGCCGCACGAGTGGCGGTTGTGCAAAAAATGTTTAGCGCAGCGCCTTCAACACATTGGCCATCTCGATGGCTCCGATTGCAGCCTCTTCGCCCTTGTTGCCAGCGCCTGGGCCAGAGCGCTCAACTGCTTGCTCGACATTTTCAACAGTGAGCACAGCGAAGCCGATTGGCATGCCCGTTTCGAGCTGAATCTGTGCGATCGAGTCGGCAACCGGACCCGCGACGTATTCGAAGTGCGCGGTTTCGCCACGGATGACTGCACCGAGCGTGACGAGTGTGTCGTAGCGACCGCTTGTGGCCATTGCTTTTGTTGCGATGGGGATTTCAAATGCGCCTGGCACCCACACAACATCAACATCGCTTTCACTCACGCCATGCGCACTCAACCCACGCTTTGCACCGTCGAGTAGGGCAGTGACAATGAACTCGTTGAAGCGCGAGCACACAATGCCAACGCGCATTCCTTTTCCGTCGTGCGAACCTTCAAATGTGGTCATGATTTGCCCTTCTCGTTTTGTTGTTTCTTTACTTTGTCTATATCTGATCCGTCAAATACATGGCCCATGCGGTCGCGCTTGGTGCGCAAGTATGAAGCATTCTCTGGAGTCTCCAAGATGCTGAGTGACACACGCTCGACAATTGAAAGTCCGTAGCCAGCAATGCCGCCGTACTTTGCAGGGTTGTTGGTCATCAGGCGCAACTCTCGAATTCCGAGGTCGGCCAAAATTTGTGCACCAATGCCGTATTCACGGCTGTCGACAGGCAAACCAAGTTCTGTATTTGCATCCACAGTGTCAAAGCCCTGGTCTTGCAATGAGTATGCGCGAATCTTGTGACCAATGCCGATGCCGCGTCCTTCGTGGCCTCGCAAGTACACAACAACGCCGCGACCTTCATCGTCTATTTGTTGCATCGCTGCGGCAAGTTGTGGGCCGCAGTCGCAACGCTTGCTGCCAAACACGTCGCCAGTGAGACACTCGCTGTGTACTCGGGTGAGCACTGGCTTGCCGTCATCTACAGTCCCTTTTACAAATGCAAGATGCTCAATGTCGTCGACAGTGTTGCGATATGCAACGCATGTGAAGCCGCCCCATTCGGTGGGAACAGCAGCAGAACCCATGCGCTCGACGAGTCGCTCGTTGTGTCGGCGATAATTGATCAAGTCTGCAATGGATGACAACAACAGATTGTGTTCGGCCGCAAATTTGCGCAGGTCTGGCAAACGCGACATGGTGCCGTCATCATTTTGAATCTCACAAATGATTCCTGCAGGTTCGCAACCAGCCATGCGCGCCAAGTCGACTGCGGCCTCGGTGTGACCTGCTCGTTTGAGCACGCCACCTTCGCGAGCACGCAACGGAAAGATATGTCCTGGGCGAGCAAATGCACCATGAGCGATTTTTGGGTCTGCCAATCCACGCAATGTTGCCGCGCGATCTGCGGCTGAGATGCCAGTTGTTGTGCCTTCCAATAGATCGACCGAGATAGTGAATGCGGTGCGGTGACTCTCGGTGTTGTGGTCAACCATGAGAGGCAAGCGCAAGTCGTCGCAGCGCTCACCAGAGAGGGGAGCAACAACCACGCCAGATGTGTGGCGCACAATAAATGCGATTTTTTCCGCTGTGGCAAATTGCGCGGCCATGATCAAGTCGCCTTCGTTTTCGCGATCTTCGTCGTCAACCATCACGATCATCTCACCACGCGCGATTGCGGCAATGACATCTTCAATCGGGGCCATTCCATTGTCCGGTGAATGTTTGGTTGTGTTCATTGTGTGTCCTTCGCTGTTGTTGAAGCTGGTTCGAGAATGATTTCGATGTCGTCGTCAAAAACTTGGGTCGAAACAATGTGACCGTTCATCATTGAAGATAATTCGGTTGTTTCGTTGAGTGCGTGAGGTGATTCGCTGCCACCGGCAATGATTGGGGCTAGATGCAATACATATCGATTGATGAGTTGCTCGTTGTGAAACGAGGTAGCAACTCGTGGTCCACCTTCGACCATCAACTGAATAACACCTTCGTTTCCAAGTGTGTCGAGCAGATCGGGAAGCGACCCATTCCACTCGAGGCACGGATTTACTTTGTCGGTGGGCGAAACGTTGCCAAGGACAACGCGACGTGGTGATGGGCCGTGAACATCGCGAGTTGTGAGCGACGGGTTGTCGGCGCGCACGGTGCCAGCGCCAACCAAAATTGCGTCACTTTCTGCTCGCAGTTGATGCACTCGCTTGCGAGCAGTCTCGCCAGTAATCCACTGCGAGTTGTCGGGCAGCGCGACGCGACCATCGAGCGTCATGGCCATTTTCAAAATGACATACGGACGGCCGGTACGACGGTGGTGTAGGTATGGCGCAAGTTGTTGCTCGACGAGTTGTTGTTCGACACCAACATCGACCGTGATGCCTGCATCTCGCAACTGTTTGATGCCGTTACCTGCTACTTGCTTGTCGGGGTCGATGACGCCTACGACTAAACGAGAAATTTTTGCAGCAATGATTGCTTGTGTGCACGGGCCAGTTTTTCCGGTGTGGCTGCAAGGCTCGAGCGTGGTGTACAAGGTGGCGCCATGAGTGTTTGCGCCTGCTGCTTGCAGTGCCACAACTTCGGCGTGTGCTTCACCAGGCTGCATTGTTGCGCCACAAAAAACTTGGCCATCGGTTGCAACAACGACTGCACCAACCCAAGGGTTTGGACGACTGCGCATGCGTGCATCGACAGCAGTGTCTACTGCTAGTCGCATCATGCCTTCGTCGTTGGTAGCCATTGCAGTCGTCTCTTTCGTCGTTGCGCTTCAGGCACCTCAGGCGGGGCAGGGCAAGGACGACGAGCGCAATGCGTGCGCAGCAACAATGGAATGCCACAAGAGCATTCCGTGATGCGCGCAAACACAACTTT
>WLPO01000084.1 GCA_009698745.1 Actinomycetota bacterium | reverse complement strand
TGCTACGGTGCCACCTTTTTTCACAACATACATTGATGCAGCAAACGTCGAGCGGCCAGGGTGTTCAAACACAATGTCCGGATCTTCGCCAACGAGCGCACGGATGTCGCCTCCAAAACGTCGCCACTCTTTTTCGTTGTGAGTGTTGTCGTCATTCCAAAACTTGTAGTTCGCTGCTTTGCGATCAATTACTGCTTCGCAACCCATCTCGCGCAACACTTGTGCTTTTTCTGGCGAGCTCACAACTCCAACAGGAATTCCGCCACCGTTGAGTACATATTGCAATGCATACGCGCCAATGCCGCCCGATGCACCCCAGATCAACACAATGTCACCTTGCTTCATGTTGGCGCCGTTCTTCGACACGAGCATGCGATAGCTCGTCGAGTTGCACAACGCATTCACCGCAGCTTCTTCCCACGTGAGGTGTGCTGGCTTTGGCATCAATTGGTTGGCCTTTACAACCGACAAGTCTGCGAGACCACCAAAGTTTGTTTCATAACCCCAAATGCGCTGGTTGCTTCCAAGCATCGAGTCATTATGTGACGACGGGTCTTGATCGTCTACGTGATTGCAATGCACCGTGATTTTGTCGCCAGGCTTCCAGTTGCGCACAGCAGAGCCAACTCGCAACACAACACCAGACGCATCGCTACCCATTACGTGATAATCGAGATCGTGACGCTTTGCCCACGAACTTTCGCGCGCCAGTCGTGCAAGTGCACCAAAGGTAGAAATCGGTTCAAAAATACTTGTCCACACTGTGTTGAAGTTGATGCTGCTCGCCATCACCGCAATGAGTACCTCGTCTGGGGCAATCTCTGGCGTAGCAACTTCTTGAATGTGCACGCTCTTGCGTGGATCTTTCTTAGCGGACTCAACTCCAGCAAACATTTCCTGTTCGCTCTTGAGCACAACGGCAGCGCGGTAGGTGGCAGGAATTTCTAATGCTGCAAATGCGGCCGAGTCAGCCCCATTTTCGATCGCTTCAAGGATATTTTTCATGAATTCAGATTACAGACCCAAAACCCCTACGCTGATACCCATGCCAGGTTCATACATCATCGCCGGAGCCCGCACACCCATCGGAAAGATGAGTGGCGCGCTTGCCTCTTTTAGTGCCGCAGAACTTGGAGGGTTTGCAATTGCTGCAGCCTTGCAACGTGCAGGAGTACAACCGCACGAAGTCGAGCACGTGATCATGGGCCAAGTACTCATGGCTGGCCAAGGCCAAGTGCCGTCCCGTCAAGCCGCTGCAAAAGCTGGCATTCCAATGAGCGTGCCGAGCATCAGCATCAACAAGGTGTGTTTGTCGGGTCTCAACTCCATTTATATGGCCGATCAAATGATCGCAAGTGGTGAAGCCGACATCGTGATCGCAGGCGGCATGGAAAGCATGACCAACGCGCCATACCTTGCAATGGGCGCACGTTCGGGTTTTCGTTTTGGCGATGTGTCGTTGCTTGATGCAATTCAAAAAGATGGTTTGTGGTGCGCATTCGATGCTTGCCTCATGGGCCTTGGCACCGACCGTTACACCGAAGGCAACATCAGTCGCGATGTGCAAGACGATTTGGCAATGAAGAGCAACCAACGTGCTGCTGCTGCAATTGCCGCTGGCAAGTTTTTTGACGAGATTGTTCCTGTGTCAATTCCACAACGCAAAGGTGACGCACTCATTGTCGATACCGACGAAGGTGTACGCGCATCAACAACTATGGAATCTCTTGCATCGCTCAAGCCAGCATTTGACAAAGCCGGCACGATTACGGCTGGCAATGCAAGCCAAATCAGCGACGCAGGTTCGGCCATCGTGATGATGTCGAAGCGCGCAGCCGAAAAGCGTGGCATCAAGCCACTCGGTGAGTTCGTTTCATACGGAATGGTTGCAGGCCCAGACAACGCATCGTTGTTGCACCAACCAAGTCGCAGCATCTTGCGCGCACTTGAGCGTGCTGGCAAAAAAGTTTCGGATGTTGACTTGTTCGAGATCAACGAAGCATTTGCCGCAGTTGGCATCGCGTCAATGCGCGAACTTGGAATCTCTGACGACATTGTCAATGTCAACGGTGGAGCAATCGCTCTTGGTCACCCAATCGGCATGAGCGGCAATCGTTTGGCGCTTACCTTGTTGCACGAACTCAAGCGTCGCGGTGGTGGCATGGGCGCCGCAGCATTGTGTGGCGGCGGCGGACAAGGCGATGCACTCGTTGTACGCACGATCTAAAGAACTTGTATTTGATCTAGTTCTTGGAGTTGTAGTTGGCGTTATAGGTGGAGGTGTTGCTTATGCCTTCTTGCGCACGCTCAGTTGGGCCAACACCACTCGCCTCGACCACGGCAACTTAATTTATTTTCTTCCGCTTGCCGGTCTTGTCATCGGTTTGATGTATCACCACTTTGGCGAACGAGTCGCCAACGGCAGCAACTTGGTGTTGGAAGAAATTCATGAACCTGGTGCAGGTGTGCCAAAACGTATGGCCCCGATGGTCTTTGCCGCTACGGCTATCTCACACTTATTTGGAGCGTCGACGGGCCGCGAAGGCGCTGGTATTCAGATCACCGCAAGCATCGCCGACGGCCTTGCTAAACCATTTTCTCCTTCGCCAGAAACACGTAAGTTGCTGCTGATCACTGCAATCTCTGCTGCATTCGGTGGCCTCTTTGGTGTGCCAATCGGTGGAGCAGTCTTCGCACTAGAGGTACAAGAAAATGGCCGTATTCGATACGAAGCAATGCTTCCAGCACTCATTGCCGGAGTCATTGGCTACCAAATTATTGAGAGCCTCAACATTGAACATTTAGTCACGGGCACTTTGGTGAATGTAAGTCTCTCATGGCCATTGTCATGGAAGCTCGTGCTGTTAAGTGGTGTGTGCTCAGCCCTGGCTGTTGCGTTTATTCAACTCACACATGTTGTGCATCGCGCAGCACATTCACTCATCAAATGGCAACCACTGCGCCCTGCCGTTGGCGGATGCATCGTGTTGTTATTAGTACTCGTGTCTGGCACTCGTGATTACCTTGGTGTTTCCACGCATCTTGCCGAAGGTGCATTTGCTGGAGCTGTCGGTATTGCGGTTGGAGCCTTCGCGTGGAAACTTGTGTTTACGAGCGTCAGTCTTGGAACAGGATTTATAGGTGGCGAAATGGTGCCGTTGTTTATCATCGGCGCACTTGCAGGCGCACAAACTGGGCGACTACTCGGTGCGAGCATCCCCCTATTTGCCGCCATTGGCATGATGGCTACATTTGCAGCAGCAAGCAACACACCGATTGCTTCCATCGTGATTGGTCTCGAGTTGTTTGGCGCTGGCGCAATGCTTCCACTCGCACTCACGTGCATAGTCGCATATGCGATGAGTGGTAAGCGCGGTATTTACCACTCACAAAAACATGCTCTCTTGACGCGCAGTTCAAGCGTCAAATAACTCTGTCGATCTACTCAGCCCGGCATTTCTCGTCGGCCCTCAAGGGCACGACCAAGAGTCAGTTCGTCTGCGTATTCCAAGTCTCCACCAACTGGTAACCCGCTAGCAATACGCGTGATCCGCAAACCGAGCGGTTTCAATAGCCGTGCCAAATACATGGCGGTTACATCACCCTCGGTGTTTGGGTTGGTGCACAAAATCACTTCTTTCACACCTTCGGTATCGAGTCGTGCAAGCAGTTCGCGGATCTTGAGTTGCTCTGGGCCAATGCCTTCAAGCGGGTTCATTGCGCCTAAGAGCACGTGGTAGCGGCCACGAAATTCGCCGGTCTTTTCGATGGCGATGATGTCACGTGACTCTTCAACAACGCAGAGCATCGAGCCGTCACGACGGTCGTCATCACAGATGCGGCAAATTGCACCGTCCGAAAAATTGAAACAGCGATCACAAAAACGAACGAGCGCTTTTGCTTCGGTGATCGAATGAGCGAGCCGCTCAACATCAGCTGAGTCGCTCTTGAGCAAATGAAATGCAATTCGTTGTGCACTCTTTGGACCAACTCCTGGAAGCCGCCCAAGTGCGTCAATCAACGCTTGCATTGGTGGTGTGTATGCAGAGTTCATAACGCGTGAGAAATCAATCTAGGCAAAGTTCTACTTTTTCTTTGGCTTCTCGACCAATTTTGAACCAGGAAATGCCTTAGCAAGTTGTTCTTCAACCGAGGAGGTCGTTGTTGACTTGGTTGTTGGCGCGCTAGTTAACTGCGAAGGATCCACGTCTTCAAACACCGCTTCGGCAATCTGTTCATCGGTTGCAACTGGCGCCTTTGCGCGAGCAGGTGCAGCCGCACTTGGTTTTGCAGTTGGTGCACTAAACGCAATCGTGATCTTGCGTCCAGTGATTGAAGTAAGTTGTGCCTCAACGGCAACTACGTGCTCTTGGGCCTTACGTTGGTGAGCATCGTTCGGCGCACTCACTGTCAGCACACCATCAATACAACTCACAGCACTGACCGCACTGAACACTGCTCTTGCTAGTGCTTTAAAACCAGATACAACATCGGCCCATTGAGCCACGAGCTGTTCGTCAGAGAGCGGCCCAGCACTTGGTGCCGCAACTGCAACTGTTGCTTTGCCACCGAGTTGAACTTTGCCCGTTGTGGCATTAATCGGCGCAGGTCGCACTATTGGTGCACTCGCGTCGCGGGTGATACCGGCCTCGAGGCGTTCAACGCGTGCAATCAAAGATGAGTTGTCGTTGGCATTGTTGACACTGGTGAGTTTGACGAGCGCAACTTCAATCAACAGACGTGCATCTGGAGCGTGACGCATCTCGATCAGAATCTCGCCGAGTACTTCAATGGCACGCACCACTGTGCTTGCGCCCATGCGACGTGCTTGATCGCCAACTTGAATTTTGCGTTGCTCTGGCAATTGCACCAAGTCGGGAGCCATGAGCGACAAGAAACATTCGCGCAGTTGGCGCACAATTTCTTCTGCCAACATTCGTGGGTCGGCTCCGCGTTGAATAGCGGCAGCGGTTGCACCAAGTGCACGACCTGGGTCTCTGTCAATAATTGCTTCAACAAATTCATCAGGAGACAGTTGTTCGTCTGCTTCACCACCACCCGCTGCCACGAGCTCGAGTGCAGACAATGTGTCGCGTGCAGACCCGCCACCCTGTGTGAGTACTTGTGCAATTGCGGCTTCACTTACTTTGAGATTGGAATCTTTTATTACCCATCGCACGTGCTCATCGAGGTCGTGCATTGGCAGCAAATGAAACTGCAAGTGTTGGGTACGACTGCGAATTGTCTCGCTTACTTTTTGCGGATCGGTTGTGGCCAGCACAAACACCACATGAGGTGGTGGTTCTTCGAGCGTCTTAAGCAGCGCGGCCTCGGCTGGCTTCGAAAGCATGTGCACTTCGTCCAAAAT
>WLPO01000083.1 GCA_009698745.1 Actinomycetota bacterium | reverse complement strand
GTTTGCATGGCGATTTCTTTTTCGCGCCCCGATCCGTCCTCACCGGCGGCAGTTGGATCTGCGCAATTCACGGTCACACGTCGTGGCTTTGACACAGAAGAAGTCCGTGATTTTTTACGCAGTGTTTCTGCCGAATTAGGTCGGCTACAGGAGCGTGAGCGCTTTTTAGAAAGTGAATTGCGCGCGATGCAAACCCGTGGCATGTCTGGGCCAGGAGTGCTCGACGAAGAGACCGTTACAGCACTGCTGGGCGAAGAAACTGCTCGAGTACTTACTGTTGCCCGCGAAGCCGCCGCGCAAATGAGAGTGCGGGCTGCCGAAGCAGCCGAGCGCTTGGTGCGCGAAGCCAACGCCGATGCAATACGAGTTCGCGAAGATGCCGATATTGAAACATCGCGCCGACGCAGCGACGCGGTCTCTGATGTTGAAGCCGAACTCGAATTGGCCAAGCAACAGGGTCGCGAAATGGTGAACGAAGCGCGCGAGTATCGCGAAAAGGTTCTGTCGGAATTAGCGCGACGTCGAGAACTTGCACGGCAACAAATTGAACAACTGATTCATAGTCGAGACAGGTTGGTCAATGCATTTGATCGTGCTCGACATGCTGCCAATGACGTCGTTGGCGATCTTGCCGAATTTGATGATTTGTCAAACGAAGTGGCGCACGCAACTGGAATTACTAAACCAGTCAGTGAAAACACCAGTGGTTTTATTGACCATGCGCAGGACCCTGAAGCGATTCCACAGAAAATAACTGGAAGACAGTTGCTCGAGGTTGTCGAAGAGGAGGTAACAGAGCACGAAGAAATTGTGCTTGAGATTGCAACAGAAGAAATTGTTGAACTCGTTGTTGAAGACGTTGCTGAAGAAGTTGTTTTGGAAGAAGTCGAAACGAACATCACGTCGATTCATGAAGAACAAGTTGGCATGTCTGATCATCCATCTACAGACGCTCCAGTTGCAGAACGCATGGCCGAAGTGGTGCAACTCTTTGGAAACAAGCGCCGCGAAGCAACGATTACACCTGTAGTTACGCCGGCACCATCACCATCACCGAAGCCAGAACCAACAGCCAAGACTTCTGAAGCAAAACCTCAGACGTCTAAAACACCAGCCACGACACCTGCAAAGGCTTCAGCCAAGAAATCAGTTGATGATCTTTTTGCAAATTTGCGCAAAACATCAACTGCTGAAGTTGCGCGAACTGCCAAGCCAAAAACTGTCTCGGTGGAACCAACGGAGACGAAGACCAAGTCTCCCAAAGTCGTAGTTCCAAAGGTTGACGGTTCGGTGTTTGTGCATCGAGACGAAGTATTGGCACCGATCATGGTTGCACTCACCAGCAAAATGAAGCGAGTGCTTGCTGACGAAGAAAACACGATGCTCACTTATCTGCAAGGCAAAAAAGCAGCAGTCGCTCTAGAAAAAGTGTTGCCAGAGCCATCGGTACATGTGCAGGGTTACGTCGAGGCCGTTGCAGAAGACGTGATGTCTGCAGCAATGGGTGGCGCAAAGAGTTTGTCTTCAAGTTTGAAAGCAGATCTTCGGCGCAAAGTGACTTCGTCAGCAGTAATGCAGGTGCTGTCAAAAAATATTGATGACGTATTGGTACGACCACTGCGCGATCGAATTCAGCGCTGTGTCGAACAGAGTGATGGAGATCGTGAAGAGATGTCAAAACTCATTCGCAGTGTGTATCGCGAGTGGAAGATGCAGCGTGTCGAACAACACATCGGTGACATTGCTCGTTTGGCATACAGCCGCGGTGCATATCTGGTGCTAGATCAGGGAACATCTGTTTGTTGGATGGTTGATCCGAATGGACCGCCATGTGCTGATGCAGAAGACAATTCGCTTGCAGGCGCGACGTCTCTCGGAAGCGAATTTCCTACGGGTCATTCGCATCCGATTGCTCATACCGGTTGTCGCTGTTTAGTTACTCCAATAGGCGAGTAATCTTGTAGGGGTGCGAAACCCCTCAGATTTACCACCACAACAACCGCGTCGTTCTTCGTCAGGCGGCTTTCGAATAGCCAAGCCAGGCCGAAGCAGAATTATTGCCAGCGTGCTCATCGGAGCACTTGTTGCACTGTTTATCTCTGGCAAGAGCATCGCGTCTTTTTATGTTGACGTGCTGTGGTTTGATGCACTCGATAAGGCAAATATCTACTGGTCAATTCTTGGAACCAAGGCCCTGCTTGGAGCAATTTTTGTAGCAGCTTTCGCTCTGATCTTGATTGTCAACATGTGGCTAGCCGATCGCATGGCACCAGAGTTCATTCCTCCATCACAAGAAGAGCGTGCGCTCGCCGTGTATCGACAACTCGTAGGCAAGCGTCAATGGCTCCTCCGCATTGTGGTCGGCGTAATTCTTGGCCTGATGGTTGGACTTCCAGCAATGTCGCAATGGCAAGACTGGATGTTGTTTGTTAATCAACAAGCATTTGGGATTAAAGATTCCCTCTTTAATCAAGACGTAAGTTTTTATGTTTTCCGTCTTCCATTTCTTGGCTTCATTGTCAACTGGATTTTTGGTGCGTTTGTTTTGATCACACTTGTGACCGCCGCGATGCATTACCTCAATGGCGGTATTCGATTGCAGAATTTGGGCAACAAGGTGACACCAGCAGCGAAAGCGCATCTCTCAGTAATGCTGGCCGTACTTGCACTTGCTCGTGCTGCCGGATATTGGCTGTCACGATTTGATTTGTTGGGTTCAACTCGCGGTGTTGTGCAAGGTGCCACCTACACAGATGTCAACGCCCAGCTTCCAGCAATCAATCTGATGATTTTGGTGTCGATTGCAGTTGCACTCTTGTTCCTCTACAACGTTCGTCTCAAGGGCTGGCGTATTCCTGTGATGGCCACACTGATGTGGATGGTCGTTGCTATCGCAGCAGGAACTATTTACCCAGCATTGGTGCAACGCTTTTCAGTTCAACCAGATGTGAGCACGAAGGAACTTCCGTACATTGCCACAAACCTTGAGGCAACTAAACATGCAATGAATCTGACCGACGTTGTGCATGTGCCTCTCTCGTTTGACGCGCTCAGTGCAAGTGATGTAACTGCGAATGATGCGTCGCTTAAGGATGTTCGACAATTGGATCCGACAGAGATGCGCGATCGATTTGCATTAGACGAGGGAAAAACTTCGTTCTACACAATCAATGATTTGGATGTTGATCGTTACGCAGTTGATGGTCGATTGCAGCAAGTGGTTCTTGGTGCACGAGAACTCAATAGTGATGGTATTCCTAACCGCACTTGGGTTTCGCGTCACTTGATCTACACGCATGGTTGTGGCGTAGTGGCAGCACCTGCAAGCAGAGTGACCACCGATGGTCGACCAACCTATGTTGATCTTGGTGTTACGCGTCCGCAGTTGTATGTGGGCGAGGGCCTGAACGATTACGCAATTGTTGCGACCAAACAAGCAGAGCAAGCATGTCCAGATCTCAAACCAGAGGCATATCAGTCAACAGGTGGTGTCGCGCTTTCTTCCACGTTGCGCAGAGCGGCATTTGCTGTGCATTTCGGTGAATACAACCTGTTTGGATCTGGTCTTGTTACTTCTGAATCTCGATTGATGTGGGTTCGCAACATCAAAGACCGTGTTGCAAAGATTGCGCCATTCTTTCGATATGACGCTGATCCATATCCAGCAGTAGTAGACGGCAAGGTTGTATGGATCTTGGACGCGTTTACAACAACGAGTCGATATCCAAATGCTCAATCTGCAAACGTCTCGCAACTCACATCTGGTTCGGGGCTCAATGCTTCATTTAACTATGTTCGCAACAGTGTCAAAGCAGTAGTTGACGCGTACTCGGGTGAGATCACTCTTTATCTTGTCGATTCGAGCGATCCAATCGCAGCGACATGGGCGAAGGCATTTCCAAATTTGTTGACTCCAGTTTCGGAAGCATCAGCCGAACTCGTATCGCACTTCCGTTATCCGGAAGATCTCTTCCGCGTTCAGACCAACGTGTATGGGCGTTATCAATTCAATGACCCAACGTTGTTTTTCAATCGAGATGCTGCATGGAGCGTTGCCCAAGCACCACCTACAGCAGTAGACGCAACGACGGGTGCAGTCGGCGTATCTGGAACAGTGCTTTCGCCTGACCAAATTGATGTGCAAGATGCAAACGTTGCGCGTTTTGAACCGTATTACACAATGTTTCACACACCAGGTGCAACTAACTCCGGTGGAACATTCTCGTTACTCCGACCATTCGTTCCATTTTCGTCAGATGACACCCGCAAAGAATTGCGTGCGTTCATGGTCGTTTCGAGTGATCCAAAATCGTACGGAAAGATCACTGTCTACGAAGTGAATGATCCGTTGCCGGAAGGCCCTGCCACTGTGGCGGCCGAGTTTGGCAGTGATCCTGCAGTTTCACAACAGGTGACACTGCTTGACCAACGTGGATCGCGCGTCGTGTTCGGTGACTTGCAAATTGTTCCCGTTGGCAAAGGTCTCGTGTATCTGCGTCCGTTATACGTACGGCCTGATGATGCAAATGCTCGACAAGTATTCGTCCGAAAGTTTTTGGCGTTTTACAACAACAAAGTCGTCATTGCGGATGATCTCACCTCTGCGGTTGCAAAGTTGTTCCCTGGCTACACAGGCAACTTGGGTGACCGAGTCAATGATGGATCTGAACCAGCGCCGACCGACACGTCGAACACCGGAACAACTGTGCCGTCCAATACCCCAACGACTGTTCCTTCAGGTTCGGTTGACACTGGCTCAATGACGGCGGCTCAGCAACTTGCTCAAGCAGAAATCTTGTTTGATGAAGCAGATGCAGCATTGGCGGCAACACCACCAGACTTCAGTACATATCAAATCAAACTTGCACAGGCACGCGAACTCGTTCGACTTGCACTTGCGCAAGTTGGCGGCTGATATAAATTCCTGCGCTTACTTTATTCGGCTGAAATGTTCGGCTAAGGCAGCCAAGTCTTGTCGGAAAGCGATTTCGTATCGAGCTTGCTCATTGGCAATTCGTATTTGACTTACTCGTAATTGCTCGAGCGCGGATGCAGACATTGGGTCAGACTGTTGTTCTGCAAGTGATTGCATCTCGTTTCCCAATTCGTGCAGCTGATTGGAAAGCTCGGACGTCATATTGGTGAGACGCGTATCAATCACAACAAGTCGCTGATCGAGACCATTGGTTGCTGCAGTAATCATCGAAAGTTCATTGGTACGTTTCGTTAATTCACTACGCAGTTGCTCGAGCTCAGCACGCAAAGCCTCTAAGTCACTTGCGCTTGCCTTTGGAGTTCGAGAAAAGAGTGCCATATATGAGATGTTTGTCCGTATCGGTATTGGTATCGAGGTTGCCAAGCTGGCATCCCGCTCGCTACCGTACAACCTCTACGAC
>WLPO01000082.1 GCA_009698745.1 Actinomycetota bacterium | reverse complement strand
GCGTCTGGATGCAACTCGCGAGCTCGTTTGCGATACGCGCGCTTTATTTCGTCGGCATCAGCACCACGAGAAACACCAAGTAGTTCATAAAAATCTGTTGACATAAAAGATCAGCCCTCGGTGAGCCTTCGTCCAAGACGCTCGCCAACGATTTCAACAGTGGCAAGCGCCTGCGGATAGTTCATTCGTGTTGGTCCCAACACGCCTACGGTGCCGAGCGTTGCACCATCCACAACTACTGGCGAAAGCACCAACGAACAGGTCGCGAGTGGTTCGACGCCATGCTCAGTGCCGATTGCAACAGACAAACCCCTATTGAGCATGTCACGTACAAGAGACACAACGACATATTGCTGTTCAAGTGTGTGTAGCACTGATCGCACTATTTCTACAGCATCAAAAGCTTGCGCCATTGCCGATGCTCCACCGACAAACACTGATTCATCAACCCTTCGACCATTCATTGCACGCACCACCTGTGCTGCAAGTGCATCTACGATCACATCGCCCGATGTCATAAGTGGCAGTGATGCGCCAAGCGCCTTTCCAATCATGATTCGACTGAGCGATTGTGATGCCGCAGCTGTCTGGTCATCGGAGATCGACGCGCTGAGCTCGATTGGTTCGCTTTCAACGACACCATTTGATAACACAACAACAACCATTGCCATGTGGGCACTCAGCCCGACGAGTTGCACAGAACGAACCACAGCAACTTCAGCTTTTGGCCCCATCACCACGGCTGCATAGTTGGTCATCTCGGCAAGCAGTGTGCTCGTGCGCTGCAATGTCTCTTCCAAACGTCCATGTGCAGAATCAAAAAACTGGCCGATGCGATCCTGCGCCGCAAGTTCAAGAGTGCCCGATGGCGTGAGGTGGTCAACAAAAAACCGATAGCCCTTATCGGTAGGTATGCGCCCTGCCGATGTGTGCGGTTGGGCCAAATACCCCTCTTGCTCAAGAAAGCTCATGTCGTTGCGCACCGTTGCAGACGAGACGTGAACCCCAGAGGTATTGGCGATATGCGATGATCCAACTGGCTGTGCCGTTGAGATGTACTCCTCCACTACAGCGCGGAGAATGGCTGTTTTGCGGTCATCAAGCATCGTCACAAGGATACCGAGACCCGATGCACCTAGTGATGCGCTTCTTTACTTACCCGATACCGCTTTGTAGCGATCGAGTGAAATAAGGCGCTCTTCTGCATGGTCCACCATCGGCGGAATGTAGGGATTGAGCAATCCCAACGTCCAAGGTGAATGCACTGCGTCATCTGCCAGTTCGCGAAGTTCGGGAATCCACTGGCGCACGTAGGTGCCTTGCGGATCAAAACGCTCGCCCTGGGAAATTGGATTAAAAATTCGAAAGTATGGCGATGCATCCGTACCTGTGCCGGCCGTCCATTGCCAACCGTGATTGTTCGATGCAATATCTCCATCCACTAAGTGACGCATGAAAAACTTTGCACCCCATTGCCAAGGCAGATGCAGATCTTTCACCAAGAAACTCGCAACGATCATTCGCACACGGTTATGCATCCAGCCAGTTGCCAACATTTGTTTCATCCCCGCGTCAACAATTGGAAAACCGGTCTCGCCTTTGCACCACACATCAAATCTCGCAACTGCATCGGCCCCGGTGTCGTGAGTCATTTTGTTCATTTTTGGTTGGAGGTTTTCCCAGACTGTTCGGGGCTGATGGAAAAGAACATCAGCGTAAAACTCACGCCAACACAATTCGCTTCTAAAAACTAGATGTGATTTCGAGTCACCAAGCTCGGCCAACAACGATCGTGGATGAACAAGTCCAAATCGCAAATAGGGCGACAGTTGGCTAGTGCCATTGATGTCTGGGTTGTTTCGCTTCTCGGCATAACCGTTCAGTGCAGCATCTCGAAAAGATTCCCACACCTTCCATGCTGCGTTTTCACCTGCGGCTGGAAGTGTCGCACCGCATGCTGGTTCTGCGGGTAAATCATCAGACGCCACAGCCGGAGCGCCGTGCCACACGACTTGTGGTTGAGACAAAGGCGCCGACCAACCGTTGGACAGCCATATTTTGGAAAAAGGAGTGAACACTGCGTAAGGAGTGTTATCCGCCTTGCGCACAATGCCGGGGTCTACCGCGTACGCAGAGCCGACGCTGCGCAACTCTGCCCCAACTTTGCGCAAAGCAGCGTCAACCTGTGCGTCACGTGCCTGGCCATACGGGGCAAAATCTTTTGCAGCAAAAACTTCGGTCGCGCCAACTTCCTGAGCGACTGCACACACAACATCAACTGGATTTCCGGTGCGCACCACCAATACGCCCCCCATTGATTTGTTTAACTCTTGTAAATTCCGCAGGAGAAATACCAAGCGAGGCGCTCCCGAGCGCTCAAAGAACTTTGGATCAATGACAAACAGTGGCGTCACACTTCCAGCACGTGCTGCAGCAACCAAAGCCTCATTGTCGGCTAAGCGCAAATCGCGCCTGAACCACATCACTGAATTAATCGCGATCGACACCACTTCTCCAAATCCACTGAATCATGTATGTACCCGTGCACAAACCGATCACTCCACCGTAACCAAGCGACCACTGCACACTCACCGAATCTGCAATCCAACCCGTAATTGGTCCGCCGATTGGCGTTGATCCCAAAAATGCAACTGCGCTCAGCGCAAGCATTCGGCCTCGCATGTCTGGCGGAGATTCATATTGAATAATCGAGTTGGCTGCAGAGATCATTGCGGCTCCACCAGCACCAAGTGGTATCGCCCAAACAAACGCAACCCACACATTTGGCGACCACGCCATGCCGATGTTGGCGATCGCCAACAACATCACGTTGGTTGCAACCCACCGGTACGTTGCACGGTGCAGACGCGCAGTCAACAATGCGCCAATCAAACTTCCAATACTCGTAACCGCCAAAACCCAGCCGTAATACTTTGGGTCTCCCCATTCTTGGTCGGCAAGTTTTGGCAATGACACTCCGTAGTTAAATGCAAACGTACTGACCATCGTAAACACGATGAACAAAACAAGCAGGCGTTCGTTGTGTCTCACAAATCGCAATCCATCTCGCACAGGTGTTCCACCTGCTGGTCGTAATGGTGGCGAAAACATTTCCGATTTTCGCAAACCCGCAACGCCGTACAACATCGCGGCATACGACACGCCGTTGATAACAAACAGCCATCCTGTACCCAATGGACCAACAAGGGCTGCTGCAAGAGCCGGACCAAAAATGCGCGAGCCCGTCATCACAGCGGTGTTCAGACTCATTGCGTTTGACATGTCTTGTTCAGGTACGAGTTCGGTGACAAGCCCACGTCGCGCAGGATTGTCGATTGCACCGATGACACCGAGTGCCCCAGTAAGCACGAACACGATTGGCATATTGATAATTCCAGTGAGATCACAGATGCCAAGCACAATGGCCTGCAACGCAAGCAGCGCTTGAGTGATGATCGTGGTGCGTTGTCGGTTGTAACGATCGGATAGCGCACCTGCCCATGCCCCAAAACCCAACATCGGCAAGAACTGCAGCGCAGCATTGACACCAAGCGCAACGGCACTGCCAGTCAATCGATAGAGCAAAAATGATGTGGCGGTGAGTTGAAGCCAGGACCCAATATTGGAGAGCAATAGGCCGGCAAAGAACAATCGTGCGTTAAAGCTCTTCAACGAACGGAACATGGCACCGTTTTTGGAAGAGTTCTCAGCCATCGAGTTTGAGCGCCGAAATAAACACGTCGCCTGGCACTTCTACGCGACCAATTGACTTCATTTTCTTCTTTCCCTCTTTTTGCTTTTCAAGCAACTTACGTTTTCGCGAAATATCTCCGCCGTAACACTTTGCCAAAACGTCTTTGCGCTTAGCTTTCACTGTCTCACGCGCAATAATGCGTCCACCAATTGCTGCCTGGATTGGAACGTCAAACATCTGTCGTGGAATGAGCTCGCGCAACTTTGCACACATACGGTTGCCATAGTCATATGCCTTGTCGCGGTGCACGATTGTGGAAAAAGCGTCTGCTGGTAATGCATTGAGCAAAATATCCACGCGCACCAAGTCGGACACCCGGTATCCATCAAGGTCGTAGTCCAAACTTGCGTAACCCTGCGAACGACTTTTCAGCTGATCAAAGAAATCGACAACTACTTCTGCAAGCGGCATTTTGTATTGCATATCGACGCGTTCAGGAGAGAGATATTCGAGCTTGATCAGCTCACCACGTCGGTCCTGACACAACTCCATCAGAGAACCCGTGTAGTCCTTTGGCGTAATGATGCTGACGCGGAAAAAAGGCTCTTCGATTGAACCTATATATACAGTCGCAGGCAAGTCGGCAGGGTTGTCAACCTTCACTTTTTCGCCATTGGTCTTATTGACCATGTATTCCACTGAAGGTGCCGTAGCAATCAGTGCCAAATTGAATTCGCGCTCCAAGCGCTCTTTCACGATCTCCATGTGCAAGAGACCTAAAAATCCGCAGCGGAAACCAAACCCAAGCGCGCCGGAAGACTCTGGCTCGTAGGCAATAGATGCATCATTCAGCTTGAGACGCTGCAAACTTTCGCGCAGGTTCTCAAAGTCGTCTCCGTCAATTGGAAACAGTCCACAAAACACCATCGGCTTTGGATCGCGGTAACCATCGAGAACTTCTGTGGCCGAGTTGATTGCTGTCGTTACTGTCTCACCACTTCGAGCCTCGCCAACATCCTTAATTCCCGCGATCAGGTAGCCCACTTCGCCTGGTCCAAGCTCGGCAACCGGCGTTGAAACCGGCATACGTGCGCCAATCTCGATCACTTCGTGCGTGGCCTTTGTCTGCATGAACAGCAGCTTGCTTCCACTATTCATTCGACCGTTCATCACACGAATACTCGAAACCACGCCGCGGTATGTGTCGTATTGCGAGTCAAAGATGAGAGCCTGAAGTGGCGCATTAACGTCGCCCTTCGGCGGTGGAATGCGAACAATGATTTCATCCAACAACTCGGGCACTCCAACACCAGTCTTTGCCGAGATACGCAAGATGTCTTCGGCAGGTATACCCAAGACCTTTTCGATTTCCATTGCATAGCGGTCTGGGTCTGCGGCGGGCAAATCAATCTTGTTGAGCACTGCAACAATCTCGAGATTGCTTTCAAGAGCCAAGTAACAGTTGGCAAGGGTTTGTGCTTCAATCCCCTGCGCGGCATCAACAACAAGCACGACTCCTTCACATGCTGCGAGCGAACGACTTACTTCGTATCCGAAGTCGACGTGACCAGGTGTGTCGATGAGGTGAAACGTGTGACCCTTCCAAGGAACGCGCACATTTTGCGCCTTGATCGTGATACCTCGCTCGCGCTCGAGATCCATCGAGTCCAGATATTGGGCGCGCATGTCTCGCGATTGCACTGCTCCTGTCATCTCCAAAATTCGGTCGGAAAGGGTCGACTTACCGTGGTCGATGTGAGCGATGATCGAGAAATTGCGGATTGTTGCGAGATCCATTGAGGCGATTCAGTTCTGCTGGGCCAGGTTTTGTTGGTGACGATGGCGCTACAGCCCTCAAATTCTACAGTTGGGGCTACGCCCTAGTCGC
>WLPO01000081.1 GCA_009698745.1 Actinomycetota bacterium | reverse complement strand
GCAGTGTGAGGATCAACAAGCATTCCGTGATCGTTGTGCATTCGCTTCATCACCGACAATGTTTCGGCATCATCGCAACGGTGTGCGCGGAACATCGGAGCAATCCATGACGCATATTGATCTGGTTCAACCGACATCTTGCCGTTTGCGCGAAAAGCATCGAGCTGTTGGGCTGTTGCTCCCCCATCACGATCGTTCATCTCAAACAGCAAACGCTCAAAGTTGGACGAGACCTGAATGTCCATGCTTGGGCTCAGTGTTGGCACAACAGAAGTCATCTGCATTGCATGCGTATCAAAAAATCGCGTGAGAATGTCGTTACTGTTCGATCCAACAATCAGTTTCTCGATCGGCGCACCCATCTGTTTTGCAATCCAGCCGGCGAGCACGTTGCCAAAGTTTCCGGTTGGCACACTGAACGACGCGCTCCGACCCAACGCTTGAAGCGCTGTGAAGTAGTAAACAGTTTGCGCCATGACACGCGCCCAGTTGATCGAGTTGACGGCGGACAAATTGTTGGCATCACGAAATGGTGCGTCATTAAACATGGCCTTAACCAAATCTTGGCAGTCATCAAATGTGCCATCAATAGCAACTGTGTGCACATTTGGTGCGTCGACTGTGGTCATCTGCCTGCGTTGCACATCGCTCACTCGACCACGTGGATACAAAATCACGATGTCGACGTTGTTGCATGACTTCACGCCGTCAATTGCGGCGCTTCCGGTGTCGCCACTCGTTGCGCCAACGATCATCACTCGCTGATTGCGTTGGCTCAATACGTGATCAAACAATCTGCCAATCAACTGCAGCGCAACGTCTTTAAATGCAAGCGTCGGACCATGAAAAAGCTCAAGCAAATAATGCTCGGGGGCAATTTGGACAAGAGGCACAACATCTGGATGCCTAAATGACGAGTACGCCTCGCGACTCAAGCGCGCCATCGTTCCGGCGTCGATTTCAGTGCCGATAAATGGCTGCATAATTGCGGCTGCGCGGTCTGCATAACTTCCAGCGGTTGGCGCGTTTACGGTTGGCCAAGTTTGCGGCACATACAACCCGCCGTCAGTAGCGAGACCCGCAAGAAGTGCGTCACAAAAACCCAGCTCTGGGGCACGGCCGCGTGTGGAAATGTATCGCATACGAAAAAATATTTTAGTCGGCGACGACTCGCAAGAGGCCACCCACGTGCGTCACGACATCAAGCTTTTTCAGCTCGGCAATGCACGACTGCATTGCTGCTTCGTTCGCATGGTGAGTCAGAAACACAAGGCGTGCCCCGTGGCCAATACCATCCTGCTCGGCAGCACGGATGCTCACATTATTTCGTGCAAAAACCCCAGTGACGGAATGCAATACACCAGGCTTGTCGGCCACTTCAAGAGGCAACAAATATTCACACGATGTGTCTGACATCGGCTGCAATTTTGGTGCACTCAACACACCAAGCGTTGCGTGTGCACCTTTGTTGAGATTGATTGATGCATCGATCACGTCGCCGAGTATTGAAGATGCAGTTGGGTCACCGCCTGCGCCGCGACCATAAAACATGAGTGAACCCGATGCTTCGCCATCAACCACAACTGCGTTAAAGGCTTCGCGCACTGATGCAAGTGGGTGCTGCGTTGAAACCATCGCCGGATGCACGCGCACCGATACTGCACCTGTCGCCTTATCAACCTCAGTAATGCCCAGCAACTTGACGGCATAACCCAAACGCTTCGCGATCGCAATGTCTGCTGCTGTGATCTTTGTAATGCCTTCGCTGTACACGTCTCCTGCAACAACGTTGCAACCAAAAGCAATACTCGCGATGATCGAAATTTTTGCTGCTGCATCTAAACCTTCAACGTCTGCGGTTGGGTCGGCTTCTGCATAACCAAGCTTCTGTGCTCCGGCAAGCGCGTCTTCGTAGCTCGCACCGTCTTCACTCATCTTGGTGAGTATGTAATTTGTAGTTCCATTGACGATGCCAAGCACACGCTTAATTGGTTCGCCGCGCAAACTTTCACGCAATGGGCGAATAAGCGGGATACCACCACACACTGCGGCCTCGAACAACAGATCAATACCTGCATTGTCAGCAGCCGCAAATAACTCGGCGCCATGTGTCGCGATCAATGCTTTATTGGCTGTGACTACAGGCTTGCCATTTGCCAATGCCTTCAGGATTAACCCTCTGGCTTGGTCTATGCCGCCCATTACTTCGACCACGAGGTCAACTGTTGGGTCATTGACCAAAAACTCTGCATCGGTTGTCAATACGTCACCAGCCAGCGAAGACTTATGCATTTCAATATTGCGCACTGCAACACGAGCAATCTCGAGTTTCACCCCGCTGCGCGCGGCAATCGTGTCAGCTTGCTGCTTGACAAGTTGCACAAACGCAGCACCCACCGTGCCATGACCAATCACACCTATGCGCACTTGTACCGAAGCCATACCTTCACGCTATTGGCTATATCGCCTTGATTTCTAGCGAATATCGAGCCTGGTCAGATCCTCATTGGTTTCTCGGCGCACAACAAGGCGCGCATTGCCATTGCTCACGAACACCACCGGAGGTCGAATCACTTTGTTGTAGTTGGAAGCCATTGAGTGGCCATATGCACCTGTCACCGGAGTTGCAAGAACATCGCCGATCTTGAGCCCTGCAGGCACATGTGCTTCGTTAATCAGCACGTCGCCGCTCTCACAATGCTTGCCTACCAGTCGAACGATTTCAGTGCGTTCAGCGTTTACTCGTGATGGCAAAAATGCTTCATAACCACTGCCGTACAACACGGGTCGTGGGTTGTCGCTCATGCCACCGTCGACAGCAACATACGTGCGCACTCCAGGAATGGTCTTAATCGTGCCAACCGAATACAGAGTGACTGCAGCAGATGCAACAATCGATCGGCCTGGCTCGACAAATACGGTGATGCCTTTGTTGAGGTGAGCAGTTGCAGTGTGCAAATGACCAGCCCACTCGGTGATTGTTGGTGCATGTTCGGATGCGATGTATGCAACACCAAGGCCGCCACCGAGCGTGACTTCGTCAACGCCAAGTTCATTTGCAAGGTCAACCATGATTTTTGCTGCGAGCGTAAAATTCTCGGCAGCAAACACGTTTGATCCGATGTGGCAATGAACGCCAACAAGTTGTACCGACGACGAATCTTTCGCGCGTTGCGCGGCCTTGCGGGCATCGCCATTGCCAAGATTGAAACCGAACTTCGAGTCGTCCTGCCCCGTCGAAACAAACTCGTGTGTGTGCACATACACACCAGGGGTAATACGCAACTGAACGCGCGGGGCCGGCAAACCTTCTGTGTGCAATGCATCCAGGCGATCGAGCTCATCAAAATTGTCAACGACAATGTGTCGAACACCCGCAGTAATTGCGGTTCGCAATTCTTCAACACTTTTATTGTTGCCGTGCATCACACAGTGGCTTGCAGGCACCCCAGCTTTGAGCGCCACAAAAAGCTCGCCACCTGTTGCTACGTCGAGCAACAAACCTTCTTCATGCGCGAGGCGCGCCATTGCAGTACACAAAAATGCCTTTGTTGCATACACCACTCGCTCGCGACCAAACGATGCAACTGCTTCGCGACAGCGAGCGCGCAAATGTTCTTCGTCATATACAAACGCAGGGGTGCCAAACTCGGCGGCAACATCGGTAAGCAAACATCCACCGATGCTCAACTCGCCATTGGCCCCCACGACAGCGTTGTCGGGCAATAAGTGCTTGGCAATTGCGGTCACATTTGCTCCGGTGTTTCAATGCCCAACAATGCAAGACCTTGTGACATCACGCGCGCCGTGAAGTCGCAGAGAGCAAGTCTGCTCGTGCGCTGCTCGTCTGTTGAAGCACGCAACACGGGGCAATGTTCATAAAAGGCGCTGAATTCACTGGCCAAATCATACAAATACGTGCACAACCGGTGCGGACTGTATTTATCGAGCGTGTCCCACACTGCGGTATCAAACTGCAACAAACGAAGTACCAGTGCTCGCTCAGCTTCGTGCTCAACGATCGGCGTCACGTTGCGCACACTCGTGCGATCTACGCCAGCCTTACGGAAAATACTGCAAATTCGAGCATGGGCATACTGCAAATACGGCGAAGTGTTTCCATCAAACGAGAGCATGCGCTCCCAATCAAATACGTAATCCTTGATGCGGTCGGTCGACAAGTCTGCGTACTTGATGGCACCAATACCGACCTGCTTGGCAATTGCGTTCTGCTGATCGGCAGACCAATCTGGATTCTTTTCGCGCACTGCATCGCGAGCTCGCTCCACCGATTCGGTAAGCAATGCATCAAGCTTGACGACTTCGCCACTGCGACTCTTCAAAATCTTGCGGTCGCTGCCAAGTACATTGCCGAATGCAACGTGCACCATCTGTGTAGTTTCTGGCACCCATCCGGCCTTACGCGAAACAACGCCGACCATTTCAAGATGCTGCGCCTGAGGTGCGCCAACTACATACAACACAACTGTTGCGCCAAGACGTTCAACGCGATCAATCACGCAAGCAAGGTCGCTTGTTGCATAGTTGTACCCACCATCTGTTTTGCGAATGATGAGCGGTAGTGGCTCGTTGTCGCGGTTTACAAAACCATCAACAAATACAACTTCGGCACCGTCACTGGTGACAAGCATCTTCGATGCATTGAGGCGCTCCACTACTTCTGGCAACAGATCGTTGTATGCGCTCTCACCCATGATGTCACTAGCCGTCAACTTGACATCCAATGATTGATAGACGCGGTCGAAATAGCGGGTGCTTTCCCCCACCAATAGCTTCCACATTCGTAGCGTCTCTACGTCGCCACCCTGCAACAGCACTACTCGCGCGCGTGCGCGTTCTTTAAATATTTCTTCTGCCTCAAACTTGGCACGTGCTTGTTTGTAAAAGGAATCGAGATCGCCAACCGAAAGTTCATTTGCTGCTTCGGTCTCACCAAGATCAATCAAATGCTCGATGAGCATGCCAAATGGCGTGCCCCAGTCACCAATGTGATTTTCGCGAATGACTTTGTGCCCCACAAACTCGAGCATGCGTACAAGTGCATCACCAATCACTGTGGAGCGTAAATGCCCTACATGCATTTCTTTGGCAACGTTTGGTGCCGAATAATCAATGACAAATGTTTGTGCCTTGGTTGCACTCGATACACCCAGTCGTGGATCGACCGCAGCACGCGCAAGTTCGTCTGCTAAAAATTCTGGTGCGAAAGTGACGTTAATGAAACCTGGCCCAGCAATCTCAACACTGCTGCACACACTTGACAGGTCAGCATCGTCAAGTACCAACTGTGCAACCTCGCGTGGAGTTTTGCCAATCTGCTTGGCGAGCGCCAACGACCCGTTGACTTGAGCATCCGCACGATCACTTCTGCGAACAACAGCGTCTGCATCGGCTTCAGAGATACCGCCTATTCGCGCAAACGTCGGCTTCAGCCGTTGCGCAATGGTGATGATCGGATCGGCCATAGTCCTTCTATTGTTGCCGACCCGAGGGCAACTTAAGTGCCCAGTTATCGAAAATTGGTGCTAGTAAGCATGATTTATGGCGCGGTGTATCCGATCGCATTGACATAGTCGGTCG
>WLPO01000080.1 GCA_009698745.1 Actinomycetota bacterium | reverse complement strand
TTCTCAGGTCTCATTGCGGTAGTCACCATTGCTCATAAAGTGTTTCACGCAAACGCAATAGCAGCATTTTGGGCTGGTTACATATTGACTCGGCCACTTGGCGCATCAATTGGTGACTACATGTCACAGGCCAAGGTCGATGGTGGTCTTGGAATCGGCACTACGGGAACAAGTGCTGTGTTTCTCGGGGTAATTGGCCTCGTGGTGGTTTACATGGCTCGTCGCGAAACAACTGCACTGCAGGCTTCGAAATAGGCCCTTCTGTGGTCACGCCCCACCAGCCTCACTGAAGGAGATGCATGATGTGTCGGCGAATTTCGCACCACATTTCGCACCATCACCACCGTCGTAGCCATTGACGAAGAATCTGCCTGACACAAAACTGTGCCAAGGTGACACAAACTGTGTCGGAAACAGTCGGAATCTGCGTGTCTTTAGGTTTTCTGAGGAAACCCAGTTTTGGGCTTATTCAGGGCAAGGCCTCAGGAAACCCTTATGTAACAGGGGTTTTACTCGATGCGCAAGCCAGAGATTGCACGAGCAATCACCAGCTGCTGAATTTCTGAGGTGCCCTCAAAGATGGTGTGAATCTTTGCATCACGGTGCCAACGCTCTACTGGATACTCACGCGTGTAGCCGTAGCCGCCCAAAATCTGAATTGCGTCTTCGGTGACTTTGACCGACATTTCGGATGCAAAGTACTTGCTCTGTGAGCCTTCTGCGTTTTTGTAGCCACCATTTTTTGCAAGCCACGATGCGCGCCAGATAAGCAAGCGAGCTGCATCAATCTGAGTGATCATGTTGGCGAGCTTGAACGCAATGGCTTGATGCATGATGATCGGCTTGCCGAATGCTTTGCGCTCTTTGGCATAGTCAAGTGCATATTCATATGCAGCGCGTGCAACACCAAGTGCTTGAGCACCAACTGCCGGGCGTGTTGCTTCAAATGTGGCCATTGCTGGTTGCTTACCACTCGACGTGCCCTCGCGATATCGCGCAAGTTTGGCATCGAGTTTTTCTTTGCCGCCAAGTAGGCAGCGGCCAGGAACACGAACGTCTTCGAGCACTACTTCTGCTGTGTGGCTGGCACGAATGCCGTGCTTCATATATTTCTGTCCTTGTGACAAACCTTTTGTGTTTGGCGGAACAACAAAACTCGCTTGACCGCGACCCTTGAGTTCTGGATCTACTGCTGCAACAACCACGTGCACGTTGGCAATGCCACCGTTAGTGATCCATGCTTTTGTTCCGTTGAGTACCCACTCATCTTTTGCTTCGTCGTACACCGCACGTGTGCGCAAGTTGGAAACGTCGCTACCTGCGTCCGGTTCGCTCACACAAAATGCGCCAACCTTGACATCGTCTGCTGTGCCGTAACACTGTGGCACCCACTCCATCATTTGCTCCGGTGTTCCGTTGCCAGCAATACCTGCTGCAGCGAGACCAGAGCCCATGATTGCCATTCCAATTCCGGCGTCGCCCCAAAACATTTCTTCAATCGCAACCACCATGGTGAGACCAGTTGGGTCTGCCATTGCATTCATGATGAAGTCGAGACCGTACAAACCAATCTTTGCTGCCTCTTGCACAATCGGCCATGGGAACTCTTCTTTTTCGTCCCACTCATGTGCGGCAGGTCGAATGGTGTCAACAGCAAACTGATGAATCCAATCTTTGATTTGAAGTTGGTCATCATTGAGTGCAAGCGAAAATTCAGTCATGGCACTAAGTTACCGTGCAGTAGACCTATCCACCACCTTCATGCGGTCCAGTATTTGCAAGCACTTGATCTACCCTTCATTGATATGAACAATGCATCGCCCTCAGCACCCCACTCACGAGATTCCTGCGAGGCCTGCCGGCTGGTTGATCGTATGGACGGCAAAGAGGATGGGCAGCTCTTTGATCTGGATCACTGGAATGTAACTAGCGGTAAGCGACATTTTGAAGCAGCTCGGCTAGCCCAAGACAAATTTGCTGATCGCATCACAAGTTTTGCTGGGTCACTGAATTTCGTTTATATCCACACCGTGTGGTTTGGAATTTGGGTGATGTTTAATGTCGGTGTATTTGGTGCCTCAATGAAATTCGATGAATACCCATTCGGTTTGTTGACAATGGTTGTAAGTCTTGAGGCAATTTTTCTTGCAACGTTTGTGATGGTCAGTCAAAATCGCCAGGCCGCCAGGTCGGATGCCAGGTCGCAAGCCGACTTCGAAGCAAACTTGCAAGCTCTCATTTGGTCCGTGCACATTGGGCACAAACTTGGACTCGATATTGAGCATGTCGAAAACCTGTGCAAAGGTGTGATCGAGCAAGCGCGAAAATCAAACGCTACTTCGTAACAGGTAATTGCAAGATCGAGGTTGCAATCGTTTCAAAAATAAGTTTTGCACCTGGCTTGTAGGCGTGCACCCCGTCCCACCTGTAGGAAAGGCTCGTCGAAATCGTTGGATCTGAGCACCATTCCTTCGGACCACTGACAAAAAATACTCCGTCGTCTTCTGGTGCCGCGATCTCGCGCAACAAATCATTGAGGTGACCAGTGCGTGCGTCATCTCCGCGTTGTGGCAGTGCGGGTACTGGTCCTCCCTTTGACGTGACCGGCCGCATGCACGCAACCTCAAGCAATGCAACTGTCGCACCCGTTGCACGCAAGGCATCAATACCAACCTTTATTTGCTTGCGGAATATCGTGTCGGCTGGCGCAGTATTAAACGCAACTATCGATCCATTGATTTTGAGATCGAGCACTTCCCATGCGCCGATTACCACCAGTGCTACATCGGCTTTGGCTTTTTTTGCCGACTTTGCCCACTTCTTTTCAAAGCCAACACAGTTTGCAAAGTTGCGGCGGAAATTTCCATTCGTGCCGCCGACACCAACACCAATGTCGTAGACGCCGCATCCATCAATTGACCCATCGGCGACCACAAAGGTCTTCTTGATCCCTGATGGTTTATTAATTGCAAGCGAATGCGCCTGAGAGTCACCAACAATGACTAACTTGCGCGGCAAGACTGCGATCGTTGTTGACGTCGTGGAAGAGCCAACAACACTTGTTGTTGGGATTGCTGTGGTGCCGGCAACAGTCGTTGGCACTGCGAATATCACGTCGGCATTTGACGTATCTATCGACACATCACGAGCCTGAATGCCAACAACCTTGACTCCCGTAATACCTAGCAAGGCCACCACAAGAGCGGCTACAAATACCGGAAGTCGACGATGCATAACGCTCAATTGTGGTCGGTTACGCCACCAATTACCCAGTGCACCATGACGAGCAGGGATCTCAACGTATTGATAGACAAATTCGTTGATACTGATCGTGGCCGCGAGTGCAAATGCCAAGCGATCAATCGAATCTCGTGCATGGGCAACAACAAAGATTGGCCAATGCCAGAGATACAACCCGTAAGATCGGCGGCCAATTTCGACAAAAATGCCTTGCGAGAAAAACTTTTTGACCAACACACCGTTTGGTCGCATGACTACGGCAATGATTACCGCAGATGCAATGGTCGTCGCAGCCAAACCACCTTGATACAGCCGCGCATCGGACACATGCACAATGGCCATGAGTGCACCAATCACCGCGATCGCTGCAATTGCCAGCGCATCAGCTATCGAAGATCGCCACCAATTTGTTGGGGAAGTTTTTTGCCAAGGTCGCCACAACAGAGCAACGCCCGCGCCAAGCAGAAGGCCACTTGAACGAGTGATGGTACTGAGGTAAAGAAAATTAGTTCGCGTTTCATTGTCTTGCACAAAATACAACGACGTTGCAGCCATGACAGCACCACTACAAATAATGAGAAGCACACCCGAAATCTTTGGACGCATCCACTTTGCACCGAATATGAAGGCAAACAACAGCGGCCAAATGAGATACCACTGCTCTTCCACTGCGAGTGACCACAGATGACGCAACATCGGCAGCGAACTCGCGGCAAAGTACGGAGTGTCTACGGCAAAGATTTGCCACCAATTAGAGAAATAGCCGAGAGACGGCAACACGTCGCGACGAAAATCCGGTGCAGAATCTTTGGCAAAGAACGCCACACAAACAGCTGTTACGGCCAGCATCACAAAAAGAGCGGGCAATAACCGTCGCGCACGCCGAATCCAAAATTGTTTGAGGTCGATGCCTCCACTTGATTCGCGCTCTTCTAGAAGTAACGAAGTGATGAGGAATCCGCTAACAACAAAAAATACCTCAACGCCCAAAAATCCACCAGGAAGCCAGGCAATGTTTGCGTGATACAACATCACTGCGATCACGCTGAATGCGCGGATGCCATCAAGCGAGGGCTCGTAGCCCATATGTGAGCGATCGTTCATTTGACTTTTTTGAATGCCACAAAGATTGCAATCACATAGATCGCTGCCCCAACGCTAAACGGGGCGCCAATGCCAATGTGATCAAAAGCTAAACCAGCGAGTGGCGGCCCAAGCACTCGCGCGAGTGCCGATGCCGATTGCTGAACACCGAGCGCTTCGCCACGACGATTGTCATCGGCTGAGTTTGCAACGAGCGCACTCAGCGATGGACTTGCCACACCTGCACCGATCACCATGATGACCAATGCGATGATCAGCGTTGGCCAAATCACTGCAGCACTCAGCAATAACAATCCAACCGCCACACTTACTTGTCCAATACGTACCAGTCTGAGCGATCCATACTTTGCGGTGAGCGGTGCAATTAAAGCTCCTTGTACACCAGACATCAGTACACCAATTCCAAGAAATACTGCAGCCGTAGAAGCTTCGGTGAGATTAAATCGTGCGCCACCAAACAAGGAGAATGTCGCTTCGAATCCAGAGAATGCGAACATCGAGAAAAATCCGACTGCTGCAAGCGCACCATAATTTCGTTTTCGTAATGGTGTAGGGGTTCGTTTTGTTTCACTGACACGTGTGAGGTCACGAGTTTCTGGCAATCGAATCATCGCTGCAACGGCATTGACCAATGCCAAGCAACCTGCAAGATAAAACGGAACGTGCGCGCCACCAAGTGCTGCAAGTCCACCAAACGCAGGCCCAAAGACAAAGCCAACACCAAACGCCATGCCGAGTAATCCGAGCATTCGCGCCCGTTGCTCTTTTGATCCGATGTCGGTCACCGCGCTTTGCGCAACAGAGACGCTTGCACCAGATGCACCGTCGATCAGGCGACCGGCAAACAACACCCACAGTGCACCGGCTGCACCAGTGATGAAACTGCCAACTGCTGTGCCAAGTAATGAAATGACGATGACTGGTTTGCGACCAACGCGATCAGACCAACGACCAAGTATTGGCGCAAAAATCATTTGAGCGAGCGAAAACGAGGCGAACAGCATGCCAACCTGAAAACCAGTTGCGCCAAATCGATCGGCGTAACGACCAAGAATCGGTGCAACCATGCCAAACCCGATCATGTCGAGAGCGACAGTCGACCAGATGATCCAAAAACCGCGTGGCAGCGGTTCGCGAATGGGTTTTTGAGTCTCGGTCATGCTCGACGCACGCGAGTACCGGCCTTGGTGGTCTCGACCACGTAGCCAGCTGCTTGCAATTCAATACGAATGGCGTCTGCCGTTGCAAAATCTTTTGCCACGCGAGCA
>WLPO01000008.1 GCA_009698745.1 Actinomycetota bacterium | reverse complement strand
TTTCGGCCAGTGCCTTGTCGATGACGGTCAGGGCTTCGGTGATAACTGCAGTTTCGCGTGAATCGGTCATGGCATGACCATACCTGATCGGTGTCACAAAATCGCGACACTGTGCGTAACATCACAGGCATGGAACTTGCTGGAAAAATCACTGTTGTAACGGGTGCTGCAGGTGGAATCGGCATGGCGTTGGCCGAAGGATTCCACAAGGAAGGAGCCACCGTTGTCCTGGCAGACCGCGACCAGGCACCATTGGATGCGATTGCGCAGCGTTTGAATGCGCTGCGTCCAAATTCGGCACTCGCAGTAGCTGGCGATCTCGGCACTGAAGCTGCAAATGCCACATTGATTTCTACCGCTGAAAAAGCATTTGGCCCGATTGATTTGTTTTTTGCAAACGCAGGTGTTGGATCTGGCACCGATCTCACTACCGATGAAGACGTTTGGAATACAGCATTCGACATCAACGTCAATGCGCATCGTTGGGCAGCAAAATACTTAGTGCCGGGTTGGCTTGCTCGCGGAGAAGGGTATTTTTGCAGCACAGCATCTGCTGCTGGATTGCTCTCGCAGATTGGTTCTGCTCCATATTCTGTAACCAAGCACGCTGCACGCGCCTTTGCCGAATGGCTCACGATCACTTACGGCAAGCGCGGTATCAGGGTCAGTTGCTTGTGCCCACAGGGCGTCAACACCAACATGCTCAAGGGTGGCGATAACCCTGCTGGCGGCGAAACCACCAATGTCGTGCGTGTTGCAGGGGTCGTGCTCGAGCCTGCAGATGTCGCACAGGTAGTTGTCGACTGCATTAGAGCAGAAACATTTTTGATTCTTCCTCACCCAGAAGTTGCGCAATACGCAACACTCAAGGCTTCAGAGAACGAGCGTTGGCTTGCAGGAATGCGCAAGCTGCAAATGCGCGTGTTCGGCGTTTAGTTTTTAAATTCGGGAATCAATGTGGCGAGTTCGCGCCACTCGGCGCTTGGTAACGAAACGAAATCTTCAGTCAGTACCTGCACGCAAACATGTGATGCACCGGCGTCATAGTGATCTTGAATACGTTTGCGAATGGTATCGAGTGTGCCCCATGTGCAAATTGCGTCGACCAACCGGTCGCTTTGCACACCGTGCTCATTCTTGATGTCTGCTTCGGTGAATCCAGAGCGCAATAAATTGTTGGCGTAGTTGGGCAATCGCGTATAGGTGCCCATGTAGTTGCGCGCAATCGTTCGTGCCTTGGACGCATCTGTCTCAAAGATCACGGCAAGCTCTGGCGCAAGAGTTGGTCCAGCGCCCATAATCTCTCGAGCAACTGCAGTGTGGTCCGGCGTAGTGAAGTACGGATGCGCACCATCACTTCGCTCACCAGCCAGCTTGAGCATCTTTGGTCCGAGTGCCGCAAGTATTCTGTGCGTCGGCATCGTCGGTTGAGCCGCCATAAACATTCCGGAATCCATGGAGTCGAGGTATTCGACCATGGTTGAATAAGGCCGCTCGTAAACCTTCTTGTGAATTGCCTTTGCCATGTTGCCGTGGCTCGTGCCAATTCCCAAAAGAAAACGATCAGGGAATGCTTCGGTCAAAGTTTTTTGTCCAGCCTGCATCGTTGCCGCGCTGCGAGCCTGCATCGACGCAATGCCGGTGCCAACAATCAGATTTTTTGTTGCGCCGAGCAACAAGCCAGCATGCGCAAAAGGCTCACGTCCTACTGCCTCAGGAATCCATACGGTAGAAAACCCAAGCGATTCAATTTCATTGACTGCTTCAAGCGATTTAGACATCGGTTGCGCATCGAGCGTCCATGTCCACAGACCGAGCCGACCGATATCGAGTGGTTTTGTCATAAGAGCAACAATAACTGCACTCGCACCGACCTCTCGCACACATAGCGAGCACGATGACAAAAGTTCATAAAGGCCACCTACGCAATCTTGTTGGCGTTGGCCTTTCTTTGCTCATGTCATGTAGCAGTGGCGTGACGACCGAAAACGAAGTTTTAATCACGATTCTCAAAGTCGTAGACGGCGACACAGTGGACATCAGTATTGATGGTCAAACGGAGCGCGTGAGACTCATCGGTGTCAACACACCAGAAACCAAGCATCCAACAAAACCAATCGAATGCTTTGGCCCAGAGGCAAGTGCGTATATGACGCAACTGTTGCCAAAGGGAACAATTCTGCGAATAGAACGCGACATTGAGGCACGTGACAGATACGGCCGAATGCTCCTCTATTTGTACCGCGACTCGGACAATCTCTTCATCAACCTCGACCTCGTTACACGCGGCTACGGCACCCCAATGAGTATTGAGCCCAACACATTTCACCGCACCGACTTCGTACGTGCGGCAGCACTGGCAGAGGTCGCAAATGTCGGACTTTGGAAGGCGTGTCGCTAGTAGCGTTTGGGGTGTGAGCAACAGCCAACAGTCTCTTGTCGAACGACTTGGATACTCTGCTTCATCCAAGCTGGTCATTATCAGTTGCGATGATCTCGGCGCATTTCATGCAGCCAACGTTGGCGTATACGACGCATTACGAAAAGGTGTTGCGACATGTGCATCGTTGATGGTGCCAGCACCGTGGGCGCGACACGCGGTCATGGAATATGCAGGCGAAGACATCGGAGTGCATCTCACACTCAACAGTGAGCACCAGATGTACCGCTGGGGCCCCATCACACACGCCCCTTCTCTGCTCTCGGGCGAAGGCGGTTTTCCTCGCACCATTGATGATTTGTGGGAACACGCGGATTCAGCAGAAGTATTGCGAGAGTGCCGCGCTCAAATTGCGAGCGCACTCGAATGGGGCATCGACGTCACACACCTGGCACCACACCTCACATCGATAACGCTGCGACCAGAATTTTTCGACGTGTACATGGAACTTGCGGTCGAATACAAACTGCCCGTGAGACTGCCATCAACAATCACCGAGCAGCAGGCTGGTTTTCCATTTCGTACACTCGCCGCCGAAGAGGGCGTTATCTTCCCCGATCATTTCGATCACGATTGGCGCGGGGGTAGCCGAGAACGCGTTTTGCACTCGTTGCGTAATTTGCAACCCGGCGTCACAGAGATTCACGTGCAGCCGTGTGTTGACACTCCAGAAATTCGCGCGCTCGGAGATGCAGCGAGTGGATGGATCGACGACTATGAACTCGTTGTGAATGACAAGTCGCTCAAGCAAGCACTGACCGAAAGCGGAGCAACGTTAATTGGTTATCGCGAGTTGCGCGATGCAATGCGAAAAAAATAACTAGTTCAACGAATCCCGCGAAACATATCGCTCTCATATTCGCCTGTCGCCAGGGGTGCGGTGCGCACCAATGATTTTGCCAAGATCCAGTCTTCAAATGGATAGACGGACGCTAGTTCGTCATCGCTGAGTCCAAACCAAAACAGTTCAGTTTCATCAACCTGTGTTTTATGTGCGCGCAATGCACCCGAGCGAGCCCACAGAAATTTTCCGACTTCAAGCTTGGTAGTAATGCGGCTATCCAGGTCGGGTCTCGTAAACCAATTGTCGTCATAGGGAGACTTGCCCCGAAGTCGCAACAACTCTTCGTGCACTGCAACAAGTCGCTGACGCGACCAAGCGGAGTAATACATCTTGATCGGTTGCCAAGGCTCGCCTAGTTCCGGATACCACTCATCGTCGCCTGCGCGATCGAATGCCACCACGCTGATCTCGTGCACTTTGATGTGGTCTGGGTGCGGATACCCGCGTTGATCGTCACCATAAGTCACGAGCACTTGCGGTTTTTCGCGGCGAATGATGGCAACGAGTCTCCCAACTGCTTCATCCATCTGGGCCATATGGAAACACTCTGGGTTGTTGTTTGTCGGCGAATCCACCATGCCGGAGTCGCGGTATCCGAGCATCTCCACGTGATGGAAGCCGATTATTTTTGCCGCAGCATCTAGCTCGCTGGGTCGAAGTTGCTCGAGCAATTTTTTTTCGGCCGCAGCATCCAACCCGTGAAATGGTTGTCCAACTTCTTTGAGTGCAGGATTATTGACATCGCCTTCTTCGCCTCCAGTGCAACACACCAGCACGGTGCGCACACCCTGCGAGTTGTACCACGCCATTGTTGGCGCGCCTTTTGAAGCTTCATCATCGGGATGGGCGTGCACAGTCAAGATGCAGAGCGGTTCAGATCCAAAACTCATCTCGTCAGGCTAATCGTCGTAATCTAGTGAGATGCAACCGCGACACGTTCGAATAATTATCGCGATGACCTGCGTCGCACTCTTGGGTGCATGTTCGCGCGATGGACGCGAGATGAAAGAACCATTGGCCAATCAACAAGAATCAATTGCGGTCACAACAACCGCAGGAGCGGTGATGACTCCGGTTGGGGGCTTCGCACTGACACCCGTGTGGGCGGAGGGTGCTCAGATCGATGTGCGCTTCACCTGCGCAGCTGGCGTCTCGCCGAGCCTTACGTTTGAAAATGTTGCATCCGACATCGTCACCTTGGCTCTGAGCATTGTTGATGAGACCGCCAATAATTCGGTGCAGTGGATTGTGGCCAACATTGATCCGCTCGAGACCGTTGTGGCAGAGGGCTCGGTACCTGCTGGAGCAATCGAGGCCACTAACTCTCTAGGTACCGTCGGTTATGGCGCCCCTTGCCCTCCCGCTGGGGAAACTCATACGTATCGCTTGACGGGTTACGGGCTCTCCCAGCAGTTAGAGCTCGAAAACGGTGTAGACAGTGCAACGCTCATTCAAGCCATCGAGCTCGCTGCACTCGATACGCAGTCGAGTTCGTTCCTCGTCACGTCAAACTGACGACCAGATTCATTCCGTGCGTCCGGCCTCGCACTATGGGCTCATTCACCCCTCTCGACCTGTAAAGATATGGAGATTGACCGTTCGATAGCTTCCCTCCCAATTGGGGTATTTGAGACCGATATCAACGGTCGTCTCACCAGTGCCAACGATGCCTTTCGCGTTCTCGCCCTCGGTGGTGGAAGCATCACTCAAGGTGCCGCACCTTGGGTTAATGCGCAACCTGCCGAGCGACAACTTGCAGAAGCTGCGTGGCAACGCTCGCGCGAAACTGCAACTCCATTTACTTTCGAATTTCGATTGTGGAAGCCAGATGGCGAGGTGATGTGGGTACATGTATCGACGCAACCGCAGCTTGGCACCAACGCGACGATCACTGGTTACGTCGGTACGGCGCATGATGTAACAGACGCAGTCGTCAAGCGAGTACTCAGCGAGCAACTGGTTGGCCTACTCGACGTGACTGCTGATGCCGTATTGGTGTTTGACCAACATGGCACACTCATGTTTTGCAACGACGGTGCACGCGAGCTCATCGGTGTCAGTGACCAGATTGGTTTGAACGACGCAGCGGCGCAAATGTTTATTCAAGCAATCCGTGATCAAGTGCCCCGCGAAGTTACTTTGTCGTCAACAAGTAATCGATGGGAAGGTGAACTCGGTTTCAGAAGCCCAGACGGCATCATGCGCACACTCTCAATTGTGTTGCAGATCGTGCGTGCAGCAGACGGAACTATTTCGCACTACTCGGCAATCGCTCGAGACATCACTGAAGCCAAGCAACTTCAAGACGAACTCACCCGCCAAGCAACACACGATGCGATGACCGGATTACCAAATCGTGTTCTGTTCTTGCGCAAACTTTCTGAGGCGCTCGAGCGCAGCCGCACTCTTAAGCGCGGTGTCACCGTCTTGTTTGTCGACCTCGACAAACTCAAAGACGTTAATGACAACATCGGTCACGGCGTTGGCGACCAATTGCTCAACACCATTGCCAAGCGATTGGTGAGCGCCACTCGACCATCCGACGTTGTAGCTCGCATTGGTGGAGACGAATTTGTGGTGCTCTGCGATGGTCTTGGCGATGAACATGTGGCCATGGATGTTGCCGACCGTGTGCGTCAGGCCATGACAGGACAAGTCATCTTGCAGGGCATCGAGATTTTTACGAGTGCATCAATCGGTATCGCCATGGCTACTCCGGCCCTTCTTGCAGAAGAATCGCCTAACGATGCCGCAGTCACACTGCTGCGCAATGCCGACACCGCGATGTACCGAGCCAAACAGCGTGGCCGCGGCCGATGCGAAATGTTTAGTGAAGAAATGCGCAAGTCCGATCGTGATCGTGCAGCACTTTCGTCTGAGCTTGAGCGAGCACTTGCAACCCACCAACTCTTTGTTGTTCATCAACCAATTGTCTCGACACACACCGGGCGTGTTGCCGGCACTGAAGCACTCTTACGCTGGAACCATCCTGAACGAGGCATCATTACTCCACCTGTATTCCTTGAGATGGCAGAAGAGTCTGGCGCTATTGGGCCAATTGGCGACTGGGTCATTCGTCAAGCGTGCACCGATGCACGCTCGTGGATGGATACACAAACTGTTGATAGTTCATTTGTCGTGCATGTCAATGTGTCGGCACGTCAGCTCAGCGACTCTGGATTTGTTGAGCGCGTAATGGGTTCGCTGAAAGACACGAAACTTGAACCGTCTCATCTCGCGCTCGAGATAAACGAAACCACGATGCTCAATGACAACCCTGCGATTATGCGCACGCTCACTGCGTTGAAGCGTCTCGGTGTCAAACTTGCAATCGACGACTTTGGCACCGGGTACTCATCACTTGCCCACCTTCGAGACTTTCCAGCAGACTTCCTCAAACTGGATGGAACGCTTGTGCGCGACATTGGTTTGCAGGGATCCGATGATCCAATCGTTCGCTCAATCATCCAATTGGCACACTCACTCAATATGTCGGTGATCGCCGAGTGGGTGACGACTGATGATCAAACGCAACGGCTACGACTGTTGGGCTGCGACTTCGTGCAGGGCAACCGCATTGGTGAACCTGTGGTTGCATTGGAGTTTGCTCCGCTCGTGCAATCGCGCGCTACACACCACTAAGAATTAACATGAAGCATGGCTCTTCAGCGTGATCTCAAATTTGGATGGTTGTCCCCCGTCATTGGTAACCGCTGGAGCGACCACCAGCCAATCGTGATGTATCAAGAGCGCAATATATTGCCTACAGCGCTACAACATTTTGATTCGTTGTGGATCGCCGATCACTTTTATGGATTCGATGAAAAAACGGATCCATTCATGGAGGCATGGACAACTCTGACGTGGCTCGCAGCCAAGTTTCCCAATGTTTTGTTGTGCCACCATGTTCTCGGACAGGGTTATCGCAACCCAGCACTTACAGCAAAGATGGCTGCAACATTGCAGATGCTGTCTGGCAACAGATTCATTTTGGGAATTGGTGCGGGCTGGCGCGACGATGAATACAAAGCGTACGGCTACGAATTTCCGCGACCAGCTGTTCGTTTTGCCGAGCTCGAAGAACTCATTCACATCTGCCGTTTGATGTGGACGCAGGATGCTCCAACATTTACCGGCAAACACTTTCACATCACCGAAGCCGCAGCGCCGCCAAAGCCCGAAATAGTTCCGCCTGTATGCATCGGTGCATACGGAGAACAAATTGGTTTGCCAATGGTCGGAAGACTGGCGGACATGTGGAATGCATCAACGCAAGGCAGTGCGGAGCGATGGCTTGTCAAGCGCGACATTGTGCGTGCTTCTGCAGAAAAAGCTGGCCGCAACCCAAGCGACATCCAGATCTCGCTCACAATTGAAAAGCCACTTCCAAACACCGACGAAGAGTCAGAAATCTTTCGCAATGAATTGCAAATCATGGTCGACAACGGTGTTGAACATTTTGTGATGGACTTTGGTCATCCACAGTCAACAGAGCCAGTTATGCGCTTTGTAGAACAGGTGCTGCGGCCAATGAAGTCCGCGCACAAATAACTAACCTGCTGGCTCGATAACGGGTCTTGCTCCACTGCCGTTGAAAAATGCAAGCAACGGTGCGGCATCATTGGCCAATTGCAACACAGAATTACCATTGATGGTGTCGCCATAAACGGCGAGAGGATACGAGGCGATTTTTCCGCTGGCCGCAGGTCGCATCTTTTTTGCAAACTCAATCAGATTGAGTTGCTCGTCCACAACAATTGCGTTTAAGCCGCCGTTCATTACTTTTCCAACCCTTAATGGATTGCCCACAATGCCGCGCACAGCGCTTTTTGCAAGTGCCTCGACAAATGAGCGTTGTCGTGCAGTGCGACCAATATCCGATGAGCCATCTATCTGCCATTCGCCGTCGACTTTTTGCTCAAAGAACCGACTTCGGGCAAATGCAAGCGCCTCAACTCCAGCCAAGGTTGAGCAGCCTGGTTTCATAAACAAGCCCGTGTGTTTATCGCGCGAGAAGTAATCGACACAGACCGACACTCCACCTACTGCATCAACAATCTTTTTAAAGCCTTGAAAATCTATTTCGACGTAGTGATGTATTGGTACTCCGAGCGCGCCCTGCACAGTGCGAACAAGCACATCGGTGCCGGCTTGATATGCGGTATTGATGCGTTGATGATCTTCGCCACCACCAATTGCAACCCATAAGTCGCGAGGTATCGACAGTAACGAAACCGAACCAGTTTTTTTGACGTAGTGCATCACCATCAAGGTGTCGCTGCGCTGACCGCCGATTTCTCCCTCTGCCCCTACGGCACTGAAGTCTGGATCAGTTGGGTCGGCTCCAGCCCTCGAGTCTGAACCAACGAGCAAATAGTTTTCAAACAACGGGTCGGGAGCCGACAGTGCACTCGTTGCAGTTGTCTCACGCCGAATCCCATCAAGTTGGGCATGTACGTTTCGAACGAGCCCAAACGAACCTGCGACTGCAGTAACAAGCGCAGCAAGTGCGGTGATGAGTAAACGTGTTGATCGCTTGCCGCGAGTTCGCGTTTCGGGACGATGTACCACCACGGTTAGACGGTAGTCGTTATCTCAGGTTCCAAATGGTTACTGGGCGCGCAAATGCACGACATCGCCAGTATCGATCTGATGTAGTTTTCCTTCGCCATCCACAACTTCAAGCCGGCCATCCATCGACACTCCGGTGGCAAGTCCGATTACAACGTGATTGGCCATTTCTATTCTGACTTGTTGCCCAAGAGTTGCAAGGTGCGAAACATATTGTGCATGGAGTTGCGTTGGATCAAGACTCTCGAAGTCATCTATGTAACCCAACATGGATCGAAGCAATTCGTTCGGCGTTGTCTTTAAATTGGGCGATGCGGCATGAAGAGAGACTGCATCGGGCGGCGACCAACCAACATTTACACCGATACCAACCACAACAAAATCTGTTGTGCCTTGTGCCAAAATGCCAGAAACTTTTTTGTTGTCAATCAATAAATCATTTGGCCATTTCATCTGCGGTTTCACATCGACCAAGTGTTCACTCGCAAGAGCAGCTGCCATTCCAACCATTTGCGTAAATTGATGTGTAGGTCGCACCGTCGTGCTGTCAAAACGAAACAACAATGACACCAACAAATTTGACCCCGGCTCTGCAACCCAAGTTCGATCAAGTCTTCCTTTTCCAGCACTTTGAAACTGGGCCATCAACACACTGTGATGTGCGGCACCGGCGTGTGCGCTCGAGAGCAGATCGGCGTTTGTGCTGCCCGTTTCAGCGACGACTGAAACCCACCAGCCATTGGGCCATGCGCTCGAGTTTTCGGGCTGGTTGGGAGACACAAGGTTCATCAGGTAAAGATAGTAAGCCGTGTTGAAAAAAATCCTGATAGCCAATCGAGGCGAAATCGCCGTTCGAGTCATCCGTACCGCCCGAGAAATGGGCATCGCCACGGTTGCCGTATATTCCGAGCTCGACCGCGACGCCCTGCACGTGCGTCTTGCCGACGAGGCATACGCCCTCGGTGGACAAACTGCGGCTGAGAGTTACCTCAACACCGAAGCGATCCTTGATGCCATTCGCAAGAGCGGTGCCGACGGCGTTCACCCTGGATACGGATTCTTTAGTGAAAACGCCGACTTCGCACAAGCCATCACTGACATGGGTGTCGCTTTCATCGGACCGCCACCGGCAGCAATCGTTGAGATGGGTGACAAAGTTTCTTCGCGTAAAGCTGCACTCCGCGGTGGAGCACCAATCGTTCCTGGAACAACAGAGTTCACCAAGAGCGCCAAAGAAATCACCGACTTCGGAAACGAGTTTGGTTGGCCAGTAGCAATCAAGGCTGCGTTTGGTGGTGGTGGTCGCGGAATGAAAGTTGTGCAGTCTGCTGACCAGGTTCAAGAAGCGATGGACTCTGCTCAACGCGAGTCAAAAGCATTCTTTGGTCGCGACGAAATTTATGTTGAGCGCTACCTCACATGGCCGCGACACATTGAAGTGCAACTCGTTGGCGACAAGCACGGCAACGTGGTGTGGGTTTCTACCCGCGACTGCTCGGCACAACGTCGTCACCAAAAACTGATTGAAGAAGCTCCGGCTCCTGGCCTGCCAGACGGCATGGAAGAAGCAATGGGTGCCGCCGCTGTCAAAGCAGCCAAAGCTGTTGGCTATTACAACGCTGGAACCGTCGAGTTCATTTATCAAGACAACGATTTTTTCTTCCTTGAAATGAACACTCGCTTGCAAGTCGAGCACCCAGTAACCGAAGTCATTACTGGCATCGATTTGGTTGAGTGGCAGATTCTCGTTGCGTCTGGCGAAAAATTGCCGATGACCCAAAAAGAAGTTGCCGCTCGCCGCAATGGACACGGCATTGAAGTTCGCATCAACGCCGAAAATCCAACAGCCGGAAAATTTTTGCCTTCACCTGGCAAGATCACTGCGCTCACTACCCCAGATGGTTTTGGCACTCGCTTCGACGGTGGCTACGAAGCTGGCGACACTGTCAGCCAGTATTACGACAACCTTGTTGGCAAATTGATCGTGTGGGGCAAAGACCGCGACACTGCAATTGCCCGCACAATTCGGGCGCTTGAAGAAATGGTGATCGTTGGAGTTCACACCACAATTCCTGCCGACCTCGCAATCTTGCGTCACCCAGACTTTTCTGCAGTTACCCACTCGACGAAATGGGTTGAAGAGACTCTCGATTTATCGAAACTTGTTTCGAATGCTGGAGCTCCATCATCAACCGACGATCAAGACTTGGTTGAGCGCTCGACAACTGTCGAAGTCAATGGCAAGCGATTTGACGTAAAAATGTGGGTTCCCGAGTTTGTGACTGGAACTGCCAAAAAGTCCAAGAAGCCAACTCGTGGCTCTGGCGGTTCGGGTGCTGGTGCAGCAAGTGGTGCGGTCGAGGCACCCATGCAAGGAACCATTGTCAAAGTCATGGTTGAAGTGGGGCAAACTGTCGCCGTTGGTGATGCCGTGGTCGTGCTTGAAGCGATGAAAATGGAAAACCAAATCACCGCTGAAAAAGCAGGAAAAGTCACCAAAGTCAACGTCACTACTGGCGACAAAGTTGGCTCCGGAGACGTGCTCGCAGTTATTGAATAGCAAAAAGTAGGTAAAACTAGTAGCGACTCATCAAGCCCGCGCGACTAGTTTGTGAGCGTGACTTCTAGCCCCGAATCAGCCGAAAACGGCGAAGACCTCGATATCGCTCAAAGCTCGAGTGGCCTTGCCGCCGAGATGACCCGCCGGCTCGACAATATTGCGGCCCTCCGTGCACAAGGCACTAACCCGTATCCGTACCGATTCGACCGCACACACACGCTTGGCGAAATTCGCACGGCACATGGCGCGCTCGAAGCCGGCAATGAAACGACCGATCATGTCACCATCGCTGGGCGCATCATGCTCAAGCGAGATCAGGGCAAACTCATTTTCTGCACACTTCGCGATCGCACTGGCGATATCCAGTTGTTTGTGTCGAAAGCGATTGTTGGCGATGACGCATTTGATGCGATTAATAATTTTGATTTAGGTGACTGGGTTGGCGTAAGCGGTTTGGTGATGACGACGCGCAAAGGCGAACTGTCAGTCAAGGTTGATACTGCACAATTACTCGCCAAGGCGGTTCGCCCAATGCCTGACAAATGGCACGGCCTGACCGACGTTGACACGCGTTATCGCCAGCGATACGCAGACCTCATCATCAATGAAGATGCCCGCCGTACATTTGAGATTCGTCACGCAACAATTGCAAGTTTCCGAAAAACTCTGCATGACAATCAATTCATCGAAGTTGAAACCCCGGTATTGCACATGGAAGCCGGTGGTGCCCACGCTCGCCCATTCATCACTCACCACAACACGCTCGATATGCAACTCTTTTTGCGCATCGCACTCGAGTTGCACCTCAAGCGCTTGATCGTTGGCGGCATGGAGCGCGTGTTCGAAATCGGTCGCGTATTCCGCAACGAGGGCATCTCTACGCGTCACAACCCAGAGTTCACCATGATGGAGAGCTACCAAGCGTTTGGTGATTACAACGAAGTGATGGCACTCACAGAGCAACTCATCACCAACGCTGCTCGTGAAGCAACGGGAAGCTCGACAGTGATCATTAATGGTCACGAGTTTGATCTTGCTCAACCATGGCGCAAGGCACGCATGATTGATTTGGCCGGCGAAAAAGTTGGCGAAATATTGCACCCATCAATGGATGTCGATGTTGTTCGCAAAATTGCTGCAAAGCACAAAATCAAAACCGACAGTCACTGGGGATCAGGGCGCATCATCGAAGAGATTTTTGCCGAACTCGCAGAAGGAGAATTGCAAGAACCAACGTTTGTCACGGGACATCCTGTCGAGATCTCACCTCTTGCCCGAGCCGATCGCAATGACCCGCATCTCACCGAGCGTTTCGAATTGTTCATTGGCGCACGAGAGATCGCCAATGGTTATAGCGAGTTAAATGACCCCGTAGAGCAACGCTCACGCTTCGAAGAAGAGCAAAAGGCAAAGGTTGCTGGCGACAATGAGGCCGGCAGCATGGACGAAGATTATTTGCGCGCACTCGAATTTGGAATGCCACCGACTGCTGGCCTTGGTATCGGCATTGACCGCCTTGTCATGTTGTTGGCTGCTGCTGGTTCAATCAAAGATGTGATTCTGTTCCCGACACTTCGCCCAGAGGCAAAGTAGTCATGGCTGCTACTTCTTCGACTCCAACAAACGCATGGGGCGTTGGCCTTGCAACGATTGCCGCAGATGGCACCACGCTCGACACGTTCTTCCGCCACCTCGGTCTGGGAAACGCCGTGCCAACCGCAACGCCAATCGAAACTCAGCCAACGACTGATGAGCGCCGCGGTGTTGCCATCGTCCCTACATCCCTCGTCATCGACACCCAAGCAGCACCAACAAGTGCTACCGACGTGTTCCTGCGTCTGCACCTATTGTCGCACCGCTTGGTAGAGCCACGAACCATCAATCTCGACGGAGCATTCGGCTTGCTCACCAATGTTGCGTGGACGTCAATCGGCCCTGTCGCAATCGACACGCTTGACGACGTTCGCTACAACTTGCTACGCCAAGGCCAGCACCTCGTTGTGCACGGAGTCGACAAGTTTCCTCGTATGACCGATTACGTCGTGCCATCTGGTGTGCGGATTGCAGACGCAAGCAGAGTGCGCCTCGGCGCACATTTGGCAAGCGGCACCACAGTCATGCACGAAGGTTTTTGCAACTTCAATGCCGGCACACTCGGCGCATCAATGGTTGAAGGTCGCATCTCGGCTGGCGTGATTGTCGGAGATGGGTCGGACATCGGTGGTGGAGCATCCATCATGGGCACACTCTCTGGTGGCGGCAAGGAAATGGTCACTGTTGGCAAAAAGTGTTTGCTCGGCGCAAATAGCGGACTTGGAATTTCTCTTGGTGACGAGTGCATCATCGAAGCAGGCCTCTACATCACTGCTGGAACGCAAGTGAAGCTGCCAGATGGCACCGTGGTGAAGGCACGCGAACTCTCTGGAGCAAGCGGATTACTGTTTCGTCGCAATAGCCAAAGCGGTGCAGTCGAAGCCGTGCAACGCACTGGTAACTGGGGTGGACTCAATGCCGCCCTCCACAAAAACTGAGCCATGCAGTTTGACGACTTCGCGCAGCTTGTGCGCACCCGCAGGTCGCAATTAATTGTCGACCAAGAGCGCGATGTAGAGATTGATCTGATCAATCAGTTGTGTTCAGTCGCTACATGGGCCCCCAATCATCAACAGACATGGCCGTGGGTGTTTGGCGTATTTACGGGTGAGTCGCGTCGTGGGCTGAGCAATGCAACGGCCGACGCAATGCAGCGCAATGGTGACTCAGAAATGAAGGTAACCAAAACTCGTACCAAATACTTACGGGCGCCGGTCGTTGTTGTTGTCGGTTCTGCCCCAGGTGAATCAGCACTTCAGAATGAAGAAAACCGTGATGCCGTTGCGGCAGGCATTCAAAACATGTTGCTCGGTGCAACCGCGCTAGGACTTGCAAGTTTTTGGTCGAGTTGCCCAAAGGGTTGTAACGATGACGTTGCGCGACACTGCGGATTTGTATCAGGTACGCATGTCACTGCAATGTTGTACATCGGTTGGCCAACAAAAACGCTGCCGACCATTGAGCGCCCAGCGCCCGCGATCACCTACTTCAATTAAATTTGAAGAGTATTGTCAACACATGCAATCACGTCATGCAAAAAGCACTGGAACTCGGTTAGACCCAGTTGCACGACGTGCCCCTGCAAAGCGCACTGCCGCAAATACCGCTTCCATTCTCAAGGCGCTGACTCAAGAGGCAACGGCAGTTGGGCTCGACAGCATTGCGGCAAGCTCGATCGCCAAGCGTGCAGGGCTCACGACCGGCGCGATTTATAATCGCTATGAAAATAACGATGAAATGCTCGTGGCGTTGTGGGAGCAAGTCGTCGCCCAAAAGTTTGGCGATCACATTCGCGAAACAATCCACTACCTCACTGCACAAGAAAAAATCAAACTTGACCCCAACCTCATTGCACGACTTGAACGACCGTCGTCCACTCTTGCTCTAGCTGCAGAGTTTGTCGTTGTCGCTCAACGCAATGAAGTGGTAGGTGAAGTTGTGCTTCCGCAGATCACTCAGTGGCTCTACGATGCAGGACTCAACAAACACGGCTCTCCCATGGAATGCGCAGGTGTCGCTCTTGGAGCCAGCATGGTTCTCGGATCTACATTGCGTTCATTTATTACAACAACGAATCCCAATCTTGGACTTGTACTACGCGGTTTGCGCCAGGCTTATCAAACAGCGCAACCAACAACTACTGCTCCTCCGGTGCCAAAGCCGCGGCCAGTTGAAGCCAACACAGGCAATGCGGTGCGCGATGCGTTGATCAATGCAACGGCAGAAGTGATGGCAAAAACTGGGTTTGCTAATGCAACCATTTCACGCATCGCCCGCAAATCCAAACTAACAAGTGGCACGATTTACAACGTCTATGACGACAAAGAACAACTCATGAACGATGCGGTTGTTGAGCTACTAAAGGCAACCCAATATCAAAACCTTGTTGCAAAACAAGATGCATCTCAAGTCCAACGGCCCAACTTTGGTCTCACCGATAGTTTTCAGTTTGGCCTGATTCCAGAACGACAAACTTGGTTGCGTTTCCGCCAAGAATGCATCATTGCCACTCGACATCATCGAAGCACACACCGCCAGATGCGCAAGGTAGTAAACGACTTAGATCGGCAGATGATCGATGCATTCCCCAAAATCCATCCCGACATCATCAATTTGCTCAGCGCCGGCGAACAGGCAATTGGTTATGGTTTTAGTTCTCTAGTTGCCTATTCCGACCAGCTTCCACGATGTGATTTCAATGCAATCATGGTTCAAATTGCCAATCAAAACATTGGTTAGATTTTGCTGCTCAGCTTGGGCGATACACACCAAACACGTCGCGTAACGCATCGCTGACTTCGCCCAGAGTTGCATTAGCCCGCAATGCTGCTTTCATTGGGATCAACACGTTGTCAGTTGATTTTGCTGTAGCACGCAAGTCTTCCAAACACGCAGCTACTACTGCCATGTCTCGACCCGACTTGTACGTTGTCAACCGTGCAACCTGTTCTTTTTCGAGTAACGGGTTTGCAGGAGTGATTTTTGGTGCTGGCTCGTTGTCAACAGTGAATTTGTTGACGCCCACCAACACTCTCGATTCATCATCGATTGATTTGGTGTACGAATATGCAGCGTCTTCAATCTCGTCCATCTGAAAGCCCGCTTCAATTGCTTGCACTGCCCCACCCATCTCATCAATGCGGGTGATGTACTCGTAAGCCAAACGCTCAACTTCATTGGTGAGCGACTCAACGAAATACGAGCCGGCAAGAGGGTCTGGCGTGTCGGTGACTCCGCTTTCAAATCCAATGATCTGTTGTGTTCGCAATGCAATTCGCGCAGCATCCTCAGTTGGCAAACTCAAAGCCTCATCAAATCCGTTTGTGTGCAAACTCTGGGTACCACCGAGCACTGCAGCCATGCTCTGAATCGCCACACGCACAACGTTGTTGAGCGGTTGCTGTGCTGTGAGCGTCGATCCGCCAGTCTGGGTGTGGAAGCGCATCAATTTGCTTGCTGCTTTCTTTGCACCAAAGCGATTGGTCATGATGTCATGCCACATACGGCGACTGGCACGAAACTTGGCAACCTCTTCAAAAAAGTTGTTGTGACCATTCCAGAAGAAACTCAGTCGTGGACCGATGTCGTCTACGTCGAGTCCAGCGTCTACTGCCGCCTGAACGTAGGCAATCGCATTGCTCAACGTAAATGCAAGTTCTTGCACTGCAGTTGAGCCTGCTTCGCGAATGTGATATCCGGAAATTGAAATCGTGTTCCACTTGGGCACGTTCGCTGCGCAATATTCAAAAATGTTGGTGATCAATCGCATTGATTGCGCAGGTGGGTAAATGTATGTGCCGCGCGCGATGTATTCCTTCAAGAGATCATTTTGAATTGTTCCGCTAATTGCAGTTGCTGGAACGCCACGCTCTTCTGCCACAAGTTCGTACATCAACAACAAGATCGAAGCTGTCGAGTTGATCGTCATTGACGTCGTGACTTTGTCGAGAGGCAAATCGGCAAGCAATGTGCGCATGTCGTCGAGCGAGTCAATAGCCACACCAACCTTGCCCACTTCGCCAGCCGAACGTGGATGATCGCTGTCGTAACCCATCTGCGTAGGCAAGTCGAAAGCACAGCTCAGTCCTGTCTGGCCAGCTTCAAGTAAAAACTTAAACCGTTGGTTGGTGTCAGCTGCACTTCCAAACCCCGCGTATTGGCGCATGGTCCACAAACGGTCGCGGTGCATGGTTGGGTAAATACCTCGGGTGTAAGGAGGCTCGCCAGGATTGCCGATTTGGGCCGTCGAGCCAGCGATTGACTCGGCCGTATAGAGGGGCTCGACAACGATTCCAGAGTCTGTTTGGCGAGGAGTTTGAGATTCGGTCACGGATTACAGGCTACGAGATTCACTGCGAGGCACACTGGCTCGCACGGCAATTACGGCAGATCTCGCTCTTGGCTAGCCTTGGGTTATGGCAATCACCGAGAGCACAAAGAAGATTGATGGTCGTGAACTTGTCCCCCAGCAGCTTGCAGCACTTGGGCGCCCCACATACGACAACGTTGAAGACGAGCGCCGCGCGCGCAAAATTGGCTTAGCAGCATCACTTCGCGTATTTGGCCGCCTCGGCTACGGCGAGGGTGTGGCAGGCCACATCACTGCACGCGACCCAGAGTTCACTGATCACTTTTGGGTAAACCCATTTGGTAAAAGTTTCCGCCACATGAAGACGAGTGATCTGATTTTGGTCAACCACGATGGCGATGTTGTGTACGGCAACCAACCCGTCAATAAAGCAGCGTTTGTACTTCACGCCGCAATTCACAAAGCTCGACCAGAAGTAATAGGTGCAGCACATGCGCATTCCACGTATGGCAAGGCGTGGTCATCGCTCGGTCGCAAGCTTGATCCAATTACACAAGACTCCTGCATTTTTTACGAAGACCACACCGTAATCTCGGAGCAAGGTGGTGCAGTTGTATTCGAAGCAACAGCAGCCGAAGAAATCATCTCCAAGTTTCCAACTGGCAAGGCTGCAATTCACCAAAATCACGGATTGTTCACAGTCGGCACCACAGTTGAGGCTGCAGCTTTCTGGTTCATCACCATGGACCGCAGCTGCCAGGCACAGCTACTTGCCGAAGCAGCAGGCACACCAAAATTGATTCCTCACGAATCTGCGCTGTACACGCAGCAGCTAACGGGATATGCCGATGCTGGTTGGTTTCAGTTTCAGCCGCTATTTCAAGAAATTTGCGCATCAGATCCCGAACTCTTCGAGTGAGCAAACAAAAACCCGGTTCGACGTCTGCGCGCATTAGCGCATTGCCACCCGAATTATTTTTCATTTGCTCTGCATCTGCTCAATACATTGGCGCGGTCATCGCGTTCAACTTATTTGACCAACTTGCACCAGCAAGCGTGGCGTGGCTTCGCGTAATCAGCGCCGCATTAATCCTGCTCGTTTTTTCTGCACGCCGATTGCGCGCACAAGGAGCCTGGACAAAAGACGAATTTGTCTCTGCAGCAAGTTTTGGAATTGCTGTTGCATTAATGAATCTCACGTTTTATCTGGCAATCGATCGGCTCGACCTCGGCAAGGGAGTTGCAATCGAATTCATTGGCCCCATCTGCGTGGCTGCTTTGCAAACCAAATCTCGACGCAATGCAGGCGCTCTCGGGCTTGCAACACTTGGAGTCATCATTCTCTCTGGATTTGAACTCGGCAACGAACCGCTTGGCTTGTTGTTCATCTTTTTGGCATCTGCATGTTGGGCTGCGTACATCGTGGTTGGTTCGCGCGTTGCCCAACTGAATAGAGGCGTTTCAGGGCTTGGCGTAGGTCTTGCAATTGGCGCAGTTGCTATTGCCCCGTTTGGTGCGCCACAAAGTGGTCCTGCGTGGTCATCGCCATCCATTTTGGGCCTGTGTTTACTTGTCGGCTTGTTTTCTAATGCGCTCGGATACGGCATCGAGCAATCGATTATGCGCAAGATTCCAGTGCGCAGATTTTCGGTGCTGCTGGCGCTCTTGCCTGTCACAGCTGTTGTATTTGGATTTCTCTTTCTCGATCAGACTCCAACTTATGTTGACATGATCGGAATCGCATTGGTGCTGACAGGAGTGGTTGTACAACAACGCGAAACACTGACTCCGACAAGCGAATCTTCCTAAAGCATTGCCCCTTCCTGCCGATCACTCTCGGTAGAATAAACGTCAAGCGGGCGAGGAGAATCCTTCAGCATGCGCGTACCCCCAAAAACGAAAACGATGAGTGTGGTTGGCTTTCTTGTTGTCGGCCTGCTCGCTTCTATTTTGCCTGTTGGCCCAGTACACGCCGACAACGGTTTGTTGCCCAACGCAATCGTGATCAATGGTCGCGGCAACGGACATGGGCGTGGCATGAGCCAATACGGTGCCTACGGATGGGCCACGAATGGCTCGACGTGGGACCAGATTCTCAATTTCTATTACGGCGGTGCGACTGGCAATACCATCGGTTCACTTGCCGATCCTGCTCAAGTGATGACCACGTATCTCTCGGCAATGAACGACAAATCAACTTCGGTCGTCGCCGACGCCAGTAATGCGGTGTTTTTGCAAGACCCAATCCCTGGTCGACTCTGGACATCGCTTGTAGCAATCGAAATTTCCCAAAGCGTGTATCGAGTATGGGGTTCGATGGAGCGAAAGTGTGCGATTACAACAGATCCTGCCACCGAAGGCTTCACATTGATTGCAGACGTACCAACAGTTGCCTCGTTTACAACGACGGTTGGCTCAGACCCGGCTGCAAGCGCAACTGCTGTCATCGGCTTGTGTGAGCCGCGCACCGCTACAAAGAACAGGATTCGTTACTACCGCGGAGAAATTCGTGCAGTTAATAACGCGAGTGGTGCTAACCGCACCATCAACGCCACCAGCATCGAGAGCTATTTGCGAGGTGTCGTGCCGCGCGAGTCTCCTGCCGACTGGGGCAATGCTGCTGGCGGGCTTGGAATGCACGCACTGCGCGCTCAAGCAGTAGCCGCGCGCTCATATTCGGCAACCGAGAACAGATATGTGGGCCTAGCTCGCACGTGCGATTCACAGGACTGTCAGGTCTACGGCGGCAGTGCTCTGCGCGAATCAGTCAATGGTGAAATCGTCGCACTCGAAAACGCACTCACCGATCAGGCCATAGCCGAAACTGCTGGAGTCGCGATCTTGCAGCCAAACGGCAAGCCTGCACGCACCGAATTTACGTCGAGCAACGGTGGCCGCACCGCGGGTGGCACGTTTCCCGCACAAGTTGACCTGGGCGATCTTGCGAGCGATTCGGTTAACAACTTGCTTGTCTGGACGCGCATCATTTCTGCCGCACAGTTAATGGCTAGGTATCCACAGATCGGCACACTCACTTCAGTTGTCACCACGCATGATGGTCTTGGCGGAGATTGGAATGGCTACGCAACCTCAGTTGCCATCAACGGCACCGCTTCCACCGTCACGGTAAAGGGCTACGACTTTAAGTCCATCTTCGATCTCCCCGCTCCGTGGTACGAGACAACATCTATTTATGGTGCTGCATTCGACGCTGCCCCTGTTGGTGCAATGTTGTTTATCGGTGACTCGGTAGGTGAAAGCATTACCAGCACATTTGCATCAGTGGTTACCCCCGCTTACCCAACAATGAATTATCAAGCACTCACCAACCGTTGCCTCGTAGGCCCGAGTTGTGTGGCTGCAGCAGTCGGATCACCCGATGCGCCGACAATCATCAACGCGCTCACCCCAGAGCAATACCCGAGCGTGGCAATTATTCAGTTGGGCTACAACGATGATCCAAACACATTTCAGTCCGATGTCGATCTTGTCGTAAATGCGCTGAACGCTCGTGGCGTGCAGCGAATTGTGTTCATCAATCTTTCCACCCGTAGGACATCCCGCAACTACACGCTCTCCAACGCAGTTCTTGCAAATGCTGCAGCAAGTTATCCAAACGTCTCGGTGCTCGACTGGAACGCGGCATCAAGTGCACCTTCACAAAACCGCTGGTTTAGCGATGATGTTCATCTCACAAGCACAGGTCGCAGCGAATTTACGCTGTTTATCCGCAACCAATTAGACGTACTGCGAGCACAAAGCTTCATTACCAATGGCGTTGCAACGGTGTTGCCACTTGGCGCGCCGATGGCAAAGGGCGATCGCGGCAAGAACGTAAAGATGCTGCAAACTGCACTCAATACATACTTCAAATTGCCAAAGAAAAAGCGCGTTGTCGTTGATGGAATACTTGGAAAACGCACAATTGCTCTCGTAAAAACTCTCGAAACGAATGCCGCCCTACCAATTGACGGCATTGCCGACGAAGCCGTGCTGGCAGTGTTGGGCATCGACCCAGCAACAATCGTTCTCGAACAGGGCACGAAGCACGCGACTGTTGCTACCGCCCAAACTGCTCTAGCCAGAGTCCTCAAAGTCAAGATTCGTGCCGATGGCATCTATGGCACAGGCACTACTCGTCAAGTTAAGCGCTTTCAGAAGAGCGTTGGTTTAAAGCAAACAGGAAAGATCAATCGCCTGACATGGCAAGCTTTACTTAGCGCTTCAAAGCTGACGTAAAACGCTCTTCCCACGCAGCATTGCTGACCATCCTCGGATATGCCGCTCGATATTCGCGCTTCAGTCGCTTGTACGACGTGGCGATTGCAAAGATGGACTTCACTACCTCGCGTAACAGTTTGAAAAATCTCTTCGCGTCACGCTCAACCGTGTATCCATCGGCAATGCGGTCGTGACGATACAAGATCCGATTGCGCAGTGTGGCCACTCCAACCGCTCGAGCATCAATCGGGCCAACGCCGTACTTCTTCAGACGTAATGGCTTTGGAATGATGTACCCGCCCACCAGAACGACGGCGAACAAAAACCCAAATGCACGCAAGGCTTTGTGCCGTGGTTGGCGTGGTCTAATTGCCGCAAGTTCGGCCGAAAGTGGCGCCGGCTTTTCTTCAGCACACACACGCAATTCATCGTGCAATGCGGCGTGATCGATCTTCATCCACTCCGCTGGACCAGCCAAATATGCGTTAAGTCCGCGCAGCATGTATTCGGTTGATGCATAACGCATCGAGAAAAGATTCCGGAACCCAAATGACGAAAATCGATAGGCCAGGTTCCACCACGTGTGTTTATCAAACACCAGCGTGTCGACAAGTGCCAAGTTGCGCGATTCGTAAAACAACGAGGACGGATTGTTTTTTAGACCAAAGTCTGCGTGCCACACGATCACTCCGTTAAGCGTGATCGAATGCTTGCCTGTGTGCATGAGACCAAAAGCAACATCGTCTCCGCGCACAAACACAGGTAGCGGATTTTCGTTGGTGATATTGATCGGAAACGCGGTGTACCACCACGCGGTGTAATCGAATGGAACCTCGGCCACATCTTGCACAGCAACCGATCGCTCTCGCATGTCGTCTTCGCGTCCAAGTGCTTGCAGCGGATAGATGGAACGCCACGAATACTGTGACCCAGCCTCAAACTGCAGCCACGGACGTTCCTCCGACAGCATCGCTCCGTGCACACAGAGTCGCGCATCCTTGGCGTAGGCAAACAACGACATCGTTCGCACAATCGCTTCTGGCTCGAGCGTGATGTCGTCGTCCATAAACAACACGTGCGTTGCCCAGCCAGCCTTGCGAAGCTCGATCAGGCCGCGGGCAAAACCTCCCGCGCCACCAAGGTTGCCATTTGGGATCACTGTCAGCGGTGCATCTGCGGCCGCATCAAACGTCACATTTTGTGCATTATCAACAACGAGCACTCGCACTTTGCCATTGAGCGCCTCATTGTCGCGCACCAAATCGAGCACGTTGTGCACGGTCTTGCGAACATATTCTTGGCGATTAAAGGTAGTGATCGACAACGACATGCGCACTTCGTGTCGCGGAGCATCCTGAGTAACCCACTCGCCGCCCGTCATACATACTTCGCCGCCAATTGCGGTGACCCGCACAAAATATGTTCCATCTGCTGACTCTTGCAGGTTGGGAACGTTGAGCATCACGCTTGACGGCGAGCCTTCGCCGCGCGGTAATTGTGCAGTTGCTACAACCGATTCTTTCTTGCCATTGACCACGACAACTTCGGCAATACCCACGCCAGACGCACGCACGCTGACACTCAAGTTGTTGACCTGACTCACTCTGCGCCAGCGGCCGGCAGCAAACACACCAAACGATGTGTCAAAACTGAGAGTTCCCCCATCAGAGAGCACCGCCCCGCCGTCCACCAGTCGCACTTCACTACTCGTGCGCGCATACAACAGCGGCTCTGGCGTAGTTGGCGTAGGCAACACAAGGCGTTGCAACAAATTTGCTGATTGCATCAGTGCTTTACCCCGCCCAATGGGTCGGTAAAAAACGGTGGGATGTCTTGATCATTGTCGAGCGCGTTCAACATTGCTTGCGAAGCAGCCAATGCTTCGTGAATAGTGACGTCCATGTCGAGATAACGATAGGTGCCGAGGCGACCCAAAAAAGTGACACCCTTCTGGGCGCGAGCCTGATGCACGTAATTGACTAATTGATCAGTCTCTTTCACCAACCGAATCGGGTAATACGGAGTGTCATTTTCGCCACAGAGTCGCGAAAACTCGGTGTAAGTCACAGTCTGATCATGATTTTCCCATGGCGCAAAATGTTTATGTTCGGTAATTCGTGTGAACGGCACTTGCTCGTCGCAGTAATTCAGCACTGGGCAACCCTGAAAATCTCCATCGGATACATGTTGCTCAAAGTCGAGCGTTCGATATGCAAGCCGCCCGTGTTCAAAACCGAAATATGCATCAATCGGGCCAGTCCACACAACGTGGTCATAATTACTCGACTGTGCTCGCTCAAAACGCGTTGATAAGTGCACGCTGATGTTTTCATGTTCGAGAATTGCCTGCACGATCGGCGTGTAGCCGTGCTCAGGGATTCCCTGATGTGGATGATTGAAGTATGAGTCATCAGCAGTAAACCGAAGTGGAAGTCGCGCCAAGATGCTTGCTGGCAGTTCGGTTGGGTCTACGCCCCACTGCTTTTTTGTGTAGCCAGCAAAAAATGCGTCATACAATTCACGCCCCACAAATCTGAGGCCCTGATCTTCAAATGAGACAGGGTTTGTAATCGTCGAGTCTGCTTTTGTGGCAATAAATGCCTCGGCTTCCGCCGGCGAAAAGTTGGTACCAAAAAACTCGTTAATCAACGTCAAGTTCATGGGCATTTGAAACGCCTTGTCACCCACCATTGCACGCACCCGGTGGCGATACGGCATCATTGACCCAAAGCGAGTGATGAACTCCCAAACATGTTCGTGCTGCGTATGAAAAATGTGCGGTCCGTAGGTATGCACCATGACGCCCGTTTGGTGGCGTTCGGTATGACAGTTGCCAGCTACGTGGTCGCGGGTGTCAAAAACGGTTGCGGTATGGCCAGCCTCAGCAAGTTGTCTTGCCACCACGGCACCTGAAAAGCCTGCGCCAACAATGGCAAACGATCGCGCTAGCACGCCTTAAATACTACGCAATTAGTGCGAGATCCAAGGTGCACACAGACCGTCCAGATCACGCACTTCAATGCGTTCCCGGTTGGCATATGTCACTTGATTACTTGGATCTGCGCGCAATTTGAACGTGCGAAATTCCATTTCTGTCGTATCAATCGCAAGAATGCGACCGACCAATGACTCGCCCAAACTGAGCAGCAACTTGATCGTCTCAAGAGCTTGAATTGAGCCGACAATTCCTGGCAAAACTCCGAGCACTCCTGCCTCTGCGCAACTTGGCGCAAGTTCGGCTGGTGGTGGCTCTGGCACCATGTCGCGATATGTCGGACCATTCTTCGGATCAAACACAGTGACCATTCCTTCAAATCTGAAGATCGATCCGTGCACGACAGGAATACCAAGCTTGACGCTTGCGTCATTGAGCACATAGCGACTTGGGAAGTTGTCTGCGCCATCCACAATCACGTCGTATCCCGCAATGATGTCCATGATGTTGCTCGCATCCAAGCGTGTGTCGTATGTGACCACATCAACGTCTGGGTTGAGCATGGTCAGTGTCTTTTTTGCTGAATCAACCTTGCGATCACCGATGCGATCAATATTGTGCAAGATCTGACGCTGCAAGTTGCTGGCGTCCACTTCGTCCATGTCGACAATGCCTATTGTGCCCACGCCGGCTGCAGCCAGGTACAACGCTGCTGGGCTTCCGAGTCCGCCCGCACCCAGCAACAGCACTTTGCTGGCAAGAAGTTTTGCTTGACCTTCCACACCTACTTCTGGCAACAAAATATGTCGCTGATAACGATTGCGCTGCTCAGCAGTCAACGAGGCAGGAGTGCCCCACTGCCGACCTTCGTCTTTCCATTTTCCAAAACCACCAGCCATGGAAACAACGTTTGTGTAGCCAAGCTCCTGCAATGTCTTGGCAGCAAATGCGCTACGCACTCCACCCGCGCAATACACCACAATCGGAGCGTCTTTATCGGTGATCTTGCTTTCGATCTGCGCTTCGAGGTGGCCACGTGGAATATGGATCGACAGCGGCAACGTGCCCTGCTCGAATTCGTCAGGCTCGCGCACATCTAATGCAAGTGTTGTGCCAGTCGCTAAGCGTGCAGCGGCATCAGCCGTGTCCACCTCGACGATTTGCGATTTTGCTTGTGCTAGTAGGTCTCTAAAACCGGCCATATATGTGACAAATCCTCCGCCCAATACCCTACCGTTCTGGTCGGGTTTTAACGACGAGCTTGATTTCTCGGGACACACAGCCACTTTGCTCAACTCGTGCACACACGTGGGCATGAACGAACTTCATTTTGATTCAACACTTGTTGTGGTGCCCTGGCTCGATCCAATTGTCGATGAAGTCGGGTTTGATGTGTTCTCTCGATACGCCGAGATGTTTTGGCTTCCCATCATGGGGCCAAGTGCGCTGTGGATCATGCGACGAATCGTGATGGGCTTTGACGAGTTTCCTGGCGGCTACGAAATGGATACTCAAGAGATTGCACTTGCAGTCGGTCTGTCATTTACACAGGGTGCCAATTGCCCATTTAGTCGTGCGTTGCGACGTTGTCAGTGGTTTGGCGCGGCACAAAGCGTCCATGGTGGCTTGGCTGTACGCATCAAGCTTCCACCAGTCTCGCGCCGCCAAATACAGCGCTTCCCTCTTTCGCTCAAACAATCACTCGCAGCGTGGCCTGTTGAGTCAACAGACCATCAACAACTTGTTGAGCGAGCCAAACTTGTCGCAAGCGCACTGATCACGACTGGTGACGACTCAGATTTGTTGGAATCTCGACTTACGCGGATCGGAATTCCAGTTGGGATTGCGGTTCGTGTTGCGAACGATCTAACTGGTTCGGTGAGCGGCGACTCAGCCACGGCACGAAGTTCTCCATAAACGCCCAGCTGGTGCGATGTAGCGCCGAAGGTCCATACCCCTGCAACGCAGTGCGATGTTTTGGGCACGGATAACCCTTATTTGTCTCAAAGCTCCAGAGCGAATAATCGTTTGCATACTCGCGCATCATTCTGTCTCGCGAAACTTTTGCCAATACCGAAGCAGCCGACACCGACAGCACTGATGCATCAGCTTTTACTTGTGTCACCACCTGAGAAATATGTGGTGACACAAAATCCCACCGACCATCTATCACTGCAGTTGCCTTACTCACATCGATTTGTTTCGCCAAACTTTCAATTGCCCGCTTGGTGGCCAATCGTTGTGCCGCGTTCATGCCCAACGCATCGCATTCGGCGTGAGTCACATAGCCAATTGACCATGCTGCACACGTTGCAGCTACATGATCGAACATTTCTTCGCGCTTTATCTCAGACAGCTGTTTTGAGTCGCGTGCGCCGCCCATGAGCGCAGATGCATCATCACTTGCAATCACGTCGCGCGACAACACCGCCGCCCCGATCATCAGTGGTCCGGCCCACGCACCTTTTCCCACTTCATCAATACCGATCACAATCGACGAGCCCTTGCGCAACAACACACGCTCTAGTTGGGTCGTTGGTGATTCTTTCACTGCAATGAAATCTGCACTGCACCGTCAACGAAACTACCTACACGCCACCAAGCGCCACTTTGCAGCAATGTGGCTGCAGTTGACGCATCTACTGCTGCGAGCAATCCGCCAGAAGTTTGTGGGTCAAAACACAATGCGGCCGCTGCATCATCGTTGGCAGCATCCACAAAGTTGCCCTCTACATAGTCACGGTTACGCGGGTCTCCGCCCGTGCGCACACCACGTTGCGCGGCTTCTCTCGCGCCCGGATACGCCTGCAGCGTGTTGGCTTCAATCACTAGGGCTACAGCACTGCGCTCAGCCATCTCCCAGCCGTGGCCCGCTAGCCCGTAGCCAGTCACATCGGTTACCGCATGCACTCCAGCGCCAAGATTTTGCAGTTGCTCAGATGCCACACGATTCAGCGTGCGCATGCCCGCGATGGCAGCAGCTTTGTCCGTATCAGATCCACCCGCAAGGGCGAGCCCAGTGCCAAGCGGCTTTGACATCACAGCAATGTCGCCCACTCGAGCACCACTCTTGCGGAAAATTCGCTGCGGGTGCACAACACCTTGAACGGCAAGACCAAAGATCGGTTCTGGATTACGGATCGTGTGGCCGCCCGCAATACTTCCGCCTGCCTCTGCGACCACTAGTGCGGCTGCCGCAAAAATCTGAGCGATAGCGGTTGGAGGAAAGTGCTCAGGAAACGCAGCGATGTTGACGGCCATCACCACACGACCACCCATTGCAAACACATCGCTGCATGCATTAGCAGCGGCAATCGCACCAAAATCGCTCGGGTCATCAACAAGCGGAGGGAAAAAATCGGTTGTGCTCACCAAGGCCACGTCATCGGTTACTTGGTACACGGCTGCATCATCGAAGGGTGCAAGACCTACCAACAGTGCCGGATCGAGCGATGCAGGAAAGTCACTCACCAAGTCGGCGAGCAATGTTGCACCCCATTTGGCCGCGCACCCACCACACGAAGTCCATTCAGTAAGGCGCAGCGGTGAGATGCTCGGCGAATTGCTCCTATTACTCATATCGCAAAGCCTAGAAGCAGTGTCTCTCCTGTCGGTTCAACAGAGCTCCAGGTTGGATCACAGAGTCCTGCGTCGAGTTTGACTCCTGCAGGTCCAGAAACTTCCCACAGCAGCGCAGGTTTTTCTCCATGCCAGCGAATACCAAAACTCACGGTGTGCAACGCACCAGCAGACACTCGATGACATTCCAAATTTGCTCCGAGCCACAGTCGAGGGATGCCACGACCAAAAATTTGCACTGAGCCATCACGCTGCACTGCAACCATTTTCTCTTCAACCCAAGCAATTGCACGAATATCGGTTGGCATTACGTTTGGTGGCTCGGCGGCGCTACTCATGCGCAACTGAGCGGCAGCCACATCGTCGGCAGCGCGATTTTCGCCCATTCGCGAAAACACAAATTGGGCCGCAAACAAAGCACGCTCTACATCCCACGGCAGTATCGAAGATTTTCGATTCTCCTTCAATAGAGTTTCCACAGCTTGCGCAAGTCGCGCAGCATGATCAACTCGGATTTGTGCTGGATCACCCGTAAGTTTTTCGCCCATTCGCAGTAATTCCTGAAGCGTCAGAATGTACGCAACCGGATCATTGGCGCAGTCTCCCCCTGCACCGATAGCCCAGTCTTCAATTTCGTGTCCACTTAAGATCAATGCATCGCTGCGCAGACGTGCAACTAATGGAGCAACCGCACCTTCAGGCACAATCACATATCCGGCTTGCTCAACAGCCTTGAGCCATCCCTTTTGCAACTGTTCAAACGACGGCAAGCGTTCTACATCGACATTTGCTGATTCGTTTGCAACATTCAATGGTGCACAAACCGCAACTCGCAAGGTGCTGCCGTGCGCAACGGGAAACACCACGCTGCCAGCCGGCAACTCGATGCCCTGTGCGCCCCGCGGACTCGGAGTGCGAGATGAAACCACATCTGATCGCGTAAAGGCAACGGCAATAGGCAATGTTGACTCGTTCGTGATCTCAATCACTACGAGCCCACCTGCATCTGCAACGGCATACACGCGCTGAATTGCGTCGCCACCAGGTATTCGAAGGCGAGTTTCAACAACCGGCACTCCGGCACGTCGTGTCTGTCGCACGCTCGGTTCAGTCGATGGATCGTGCCAGCGATCGTCGGCAGCAATGTGCCAGTCGAGGACTGGCGATCCATCATTGAATCGAATAGAGCCTCGCTCGTTGACAATTGCATTCCATCCGCCACCCCTGATACCCAGCACATGGGCGGCCGGCCGCACGCGTGCACTGAGCGAAATTGAAGAGATAACACCTTGTGTATTCGACATTATTCAGACCTACTTGACCGCGACATTAAATCTCGCAACGACTCTTCCGCACTTTTTGCACCTTCGCACACAAGTGCGACTTGCTCGGCTATCGGCATCTCTACTCCATGCTGTCGTGCAAGTTTTACAACGGCAGATGAGCTTTTTACACCCTCGGCCACCATGTTCATCGAGCCCACGATCGTCGCGATCGATTCGCCTTTGCCCAATCGCACGCCCACCTGGGTATTGCGACTCTGCATCGATGCGCACGTGGCCATAATGTCGCCCATACCTGCGAGGCCCGAAAAAGTGAGTGGCTGCGCACCAAGCGCAACGCCAAGCCGCGACATTTCTGCCAAACCACGAGTTACCAGAGTTGCTTTTGCATTGTCGCCAAAGCCAAAACCCTGGGAAATTCCTGCCGCAATCGCAATTACGTTTTTCACTACTCCACCAACTTCGCATCCGATCACATCACGATTTGTGTACAACCGAAATGTTGGGCGTGAAAACAAGTTCTGCAACTTCAAGGCAACTGCATCGTCATCGCACGCGATAACGCTGGCCGCAGGTTGACCTTGCAATATTTCGTGAGCAAGATTTGGCCCACTCAATACTGCACGCGGGTTATTAGGTAACTCGGCTGCAAGTACTTCACTCATCCGCAACAATGTCTCACTCTCAAGACCCTTGGACAGGCTCATAATGGGTACACCGACAGCCACATGTTTCGCTACCTGCTGTGCGATATGACGAAAACCTTGCGCAGGCACTGCCATCGCAATCACATCTGCGTGTTTCACCAACTGTTCAAGATCCACCGATGCCACGAGCTCAGTTGGCAATACGTAGTCACCGAGATACAGACTGTTGGTGTGTTGATTACTAATTTCGTCGGCAAGTTCCAGGCGTCTTGTCCAGAGCGACGTCGTAGCGTTTTGCGATACCAATGTGGCGATTGTGGTGCCCCAAGATCCTGCACCCACCACACATACTCGAGTCGTCACAGTCGCCAAGGTTAGGCGAGCACGGCTACATCGGCACAAGCGCCAATAGGCTACGAAAATGGTCGATTCGTCCACATCGTTCGCGACTGACGCATCCTCTATTGCCGTCGTCATCCCCATCAAAGCTTTCGAGCAGGCCAAAGATCGACTCTCGGGCGTGCTCAGCACAGATCAGCGCGCACTGCTCGCACGCACAACAGCGCTTGGCGTTCTCGAGTCTGTGTGGTGGGTGCAGGATCTTGGGGCACCACAATCGCCACATTGGTATCGCAAAACGCTACGA
>WLPO01000079.1 GCA_009698745.1 Actinomycetota bacterium | reverse complement strand
TTTGGCGCATATGTGCCGTATGAAATTTTGTGGGAACTCGATCAATCTGAAGGTGCGCCAACGGCTGGTGATCGCTTCGTAGAGATTGCAAAACTGGCGGATTTCCCAGATTGGTTGGTGAGTATCTCTGGCTAGAGAAATGCGCTGTTACTACAGCTTGCGCAAGTGAACTTCAGTAACGCGGTGGTTTGCATCTTTTTGCATCACCAGTGAAGCACGAGCCCGCGTTGGCGCAATATTGTCGCTCAAGTTCTTGCCGTTGATCTCACGCCAAATACCGCGAGCTACTTCAATTGCTTGTTCATCGGTGAGGTGTGCAAAGTGCGTAAAGAAGCTTGCAGGGTTGTTAAATACCGTTTTTCGCAGTGCCAAGAATCTTTCGATATACCAATTCTCAATATCGCTCTCTACAGCATCGATGTAGATCGAAAAGTCAAAGTAGTCGCTCACAAACTCCATTGCGTCGCTACCAACCTGTAATACGTTGAGCCCCTCGACAATCAAAATGTCGGGTTGGTGCACCACTTGGCTGTCACCCTTCACAATGTCGTACTCGACGTGGCTATACACGGGCGCCGAAACATCGGGCACGCCAGCCTTAATCTCGCGCAGAAACTGCACGAGTCTCTTGGTGTCGTAACTCTCGGGGAAGCCTTTGCGGTTCATAATTCCGCGGCTCTCAAGAACAGCGTTTGGATACAAAAATCCGTCGGTGGTAATCAACTCAACACGAGGGTGTTCTGGCCAGCGAGTGAGCAACGCTTGCAAGATACGTGCCGATGTGCTTTTGCCAACGGCCACGCTGCCAGCAATGCCGATGACGTATGGCATCTTTGGCGAAATGGTGCCCAAGAACGTTGCAGCAACTCGGTGTAAGTTTTGTGTGGCGCTCACATACAGATTCAGTAGGCGAGTAAGCGGCAAATAGATGGCCACTACTTCTTCCAAGTCAATGCGGTCGTTAATACCGCGGAGTGCTTCAAGATCTTTTTCGTGCAAGGTGAGCGGCGTCTGTGCGCGCAACTCAGCCCAATTACTTCGGTCAAAACGCAGGTATCGCTCTACGTCGACTGCGTCAATCATGTTTAGTTAACGCTTCCATGGTGCGTTTGGCGACGCAGCCCCTGGGCCTCCGGTGAGCACATCAACACCAGTGTCGGTCACAAGCACGGTGTGTTCAAACTGTGCGGTGCGCTTGCCGTCTGCAGTTACAGCAGTCCAGTCGTCGTTCCACATACGGTGCTGCCAAGTGCCAAGCGTGATCATCGGCTCGATCGTAAATGTCATTCCTGGACGCATGATCGTGTTGTTGTGCGAGTCGTAATAGTGCAGCACCTGAATGTCGGTGTGAAATTGTTCGCCAATTCCGTGCCCAATAAATGCGCGCACTACACCGAGCTTGTCTTGCTTTGCACGCGTCTCGATTGCTCTACCGATGTCGCTTAATGGACGACCTGGCACAACGGCTTCAATACCGCGCCACGTGCACTCTTCAGTCACATGAATGAGGTTCTTGTTTTCTTGGTCGATGTCGCCAACCGCAAATGTTGCGTTGGTATCGCCATGCACGCCATTGAAATAGCACGTGACGTCAAGGTTGATGATGTCGCCATCGAGCAACACTCGCGCATCAGGTATTCCGTGACAGATCACTTCGTTGACCGACGTGCACACACTCTTCGGGTAACCCGAATAGTTCAGTGGACTCGGATATGAATTGCGTTCGATGCACAAGTTGTGCACATAGACATCGATCTCGTCGGTAGTGATACCGGGGCGTACAAAATCTCCTGCCAACTTCAACACTTCGGCAGCCATCTTGCCGGCCACTCGCATTTTCTCGATGATCTCTGGCGTCTTCACTGCAGATTCTTGCCAACGCTGTACCTTGCCTGTTTCGGCATATGGCGGGCGCACGATATGTGCTGGCACTTCGCGGCGCGGGCTCACTGCATGTGGCACAACACGTCCATCTAATTGCTTGTGGCAACGCTTGTACTTACGACCACTGCCACACCAGCAGGGGTCATTGGCCACTGGCAGAACAGCTGGAGGAGTAGTTGGGACTGTGGTGGACATTGCTTATAAGGCTACGCCAGGGTGGTTCATCGCAAACTCGGTGAGTTTCTAGATTGTGTGGAAACGGGTCGACTTAAAGGCTGAAAACACGGGGTTTCGAAGTGGGTGGCAGTAAACCCAAATGACTGAAGTAAAGGTAGGGCTGTTCTGGGACTGGAACGACATCAAAACCTGGTTAGAGGTGACAAACCGCAGCATCGAATCGCCCTCCGCATATCAGAAAGGAATGTCCCTGAACCCGCTGGGTCTAGGGTTACACGTAATAACTCAATTCTTCAAAAGGCGTTGTTATGAAGTTCAATCGTTTGCTTGTATGTCTTCTACCTTTTGGTTTGCTGATTTCTTCTGCATTGGTTCCGGCAGTCGCTGCAGCAACAACTCCAAGTGTGATTTGGAAGTTGAAGACCTTGAATCCATCACAGAGTTACCCAACTTCCTCCATCGCCTCAAGTAACTCAACTGGCACAAAGACCTGGTCTGTTTCTGGCTCTTGCTCTTTGAAGAGCGGAAGAATCTCTACTAGGACTTCAGGGTCATGCACAATAAAACTTGCCCTTAAGGCCAAAGGCAAGTTTGCAGCAAAAAGCTTCTCTAAGCGTTTCCTACTCGCTGCCAACACACCAACTCCACCCGAATCTTCCCCACCAATCCAGACGACCACGACATCTACTACCACTGCCTCTGTACCTCCGAGAAGTATTGCCTTTACAAACCGAACAATTGCCAGTGGGCTTCAGAGCAATTGGACTTTTGGAGTTTTTGTCGTCGGTTCCACTGTGTATGTAGGAGGGTCTGGTTTGGCGATTTCTACTGATGGTGGTACCACGTTCACGAAAACATCACTTACCAGGAGTGTCCGCGGATTGTACGTTGTTGGTGCCACTGTGTATGCGGCAGTTAGTGGCGGATTGGCGATTTCTACTGATGGTGGTACTACGTTCACTTTTCGCACCGCGGCTGATGGCCTCGCCTGCAACAATGGGGACAGAGTATTCGTTGCTGGCTCTGTTGTATATGTATCTGACACCAATTGTGGTTTGAGTATTTCTACTGATGGTGGTGTTACTTTCACTACCCGCACCACGGCTGATGGCCTCAACAGTTACTCCGTTTATGATGTATTTGCAGTTGGCTCCACTGTGTATGTCGGTACTAAAGGTGGTTTGAGTATTTCTACTGATGGTGGTGTTACTTTCACTACTCGCACCGCCGCAAGTGGTCTCGGAAATGGATGGGTTCAAGGGGTATATGTTGTCGATTCCACTGTGTATGCGGCAACAACTAGTGGTTTGAGGATTTCTACTGATGGTGGTACCACGTTCAGATTGACAGGTCCAGGTGGACTCGGGGTGTACGTTGTTGGCTCCACAGTCTGTGTTGCTGGCGAAAATAGCGGTGTAGGGATATCTACTGATGGTGGCACTACGTTCACGCAATATAAAATTGCAAGTGGATTGGGAAGTGACTATGTGCGTCAGGTGTTCGTTGTAGGTTCAACTGTGTATGCGGCAACAACTAATGGTTTGGCGATTTCTGACTAAAAGTTGTGTCTTTGTAAGTCGGTCCGAAGTTCTAACCCAATACTCCTCAGGCCCGACTTGGTCAACATTCTTTCGATTTGCTGGACAGTTACGATCAACGCATGACAACTCAGCCACCAATCATTGACAGCCCAACCGAGTGGGTTGCAGACCACATCACTCGCTACATCGAAACCAATGGCGAAGACGGCCACATGTGGCGCGGTGTGCCAACACTTCTTCTCACCACAACCGGTCGCAAGTCTGGTGCGTTGCGTCGCACCGCGTTGATTTACGGAACTCTCGGTAGTGATTATTTGTTGGTTGCATCGAAGGGTGGATTTCCTACACATCCGTTGTGGTACACCAATCTTGAAGCTGACGCAGTGGCGACATTGCAAGTTGGAGCCGATGTATTTCAGGCGCGTGCTTCAACAATGCCAGAAGGTGCAGAGCGTGATGCTGCATGGCAATCAATGGTTGATATCTGGGCAGACTTCGCGGTGTATCAAACAAAGACCGAGCGTCGTATTCCGCTCGTACAACTTACGCGAATTTAATTAATTCGTTGATGGCGCACTGACGCCAAAACAGCCTGGTCTTTACTTGAGCAGGCTTGTTGTAGTTGTAACCAAGTAACCAAGAACAACAGAGACAATCAATGCCAGCATGGCTCCCGCCACAAGCGACCCAACTCCAAGTTGGGTTGCCGCGTTGATTCGCTGCTTCTGATCGAGCTCTCTATATAAAGGTGTATTCAACCGTTTTTGAACTTTGACACGGACAGCCGAACCCTGTTCTGGCGTGGCAGGCTTAGAGCGACCCACCAACAAGATGGCGCCAAGTGTCAGGACAACAATCAATAAAGTTCTGACGGTGGTACCAGCGACTGAAGTAGCCACGGAAAGAGCGATGAGCGAAGAAAACAGCACCACGATGGTTAACAGCGTACCGTTCCCACCGCCGACTGTGCAGAACGTGACGCTGGATAATGGCAGCGCTAGCGAAACTGCGCGCATAAATCGCCGTTTGTGGTGGGCAATGCCGATACTCACGGTTGCTTGGATCGGGCTTATCGCAATCATTGCCGCATCACTGACTCCACTTAAATTATGGGAACTTGCACCAGGCTCGGCCGAACAAGTTTCGAATCGATTGAGTTTTGATAAAGCAGCACTCTCGAAAGTGATGCGTTACCCAGCAAAAACTCCTGTGCTTTTTGTAACCGCATTTGGCAGCAAACTCACCGCGCTCGATGCATTTGCTGGCGCACTCGATAAAGATGTTGATGTTCAGTCGTATAAAGAACGGTACGGAACATCGACACCGACTGAGCAGCAGCGCCTCGGCTATCAGTCGATGACAACCGCAAAACAGATTGCTGAATATGTTGCTTACACACGATTGGGCCTCGAGGCATCGTTTGTGTACGGCGACATAATTGTTGAGGAACTTGTATGCCTCGATAATCCTGGGCCGCTCAGCGGATGTAAACAACTACAACTCGGTGACACCATTACTGAATTAGATGGTGAGCCAACCCCCACACTTCTTGATCTTGGTCCGCTGATGGCCAACCACAAACCAGGCGACATCGTGACACTGACAATCAAGCCAGCGGACATCCCCGGCGGTGCATCTTCAACAGATAAATATGTGAAAAGAATTCAACTGATTGCCGATCCAGACACACCGACTCGACCAATCATTGGTTTCATTCCAGCCGACACTCGCACCGTGCAACTTCCATTTGAAGTTGGCATTGATACCGATCGTATTGGTGGACCATCTGCCGGGCTCGCGTTTACTCTTGCTCTGCTTGACGAATTGACACCCGGGGATTTGATGGGCGGCGTACGAGTTGCAGCCACTGGCACAATCGAAGAAGACGAATCTGTAGGCGCGATTGGTGCACTTGCTCAAAAGGCAGTTGCCGTAAAAGCTGCTGGTGCAAAGGTGTTTTTGGTACCAAAGGGACAAAGCGAAGAAGAATTGGCCGACGCGCGACGTGCAGCTGGGCCATCTGTGCGCATCGAACCTGTCGCCAATTTGACCGAAGCCCTGGCAATTCTTGAATCGCTTGGAGGCAGTGGCATAAGCAATGCCACAATCGAGCTCTAGTAACGGCGTACTCTTGTTTGCATGGCGATTTCTTTTTCGCGCCCCGATCCGTCCTCACCGGCGGCAGTTGGATCTGCGCAATTCACGGTCACACGTCGTGGCTTTGACACAGAAGAAGTCCGTGATTTTTTACGCAGTGT
>WLPO01000078.1 GCA_009698745.1 Actinomycetota bacterium | reverse complement strand
TTTTGCGGACGTGGCTCAGTGGTAGAGCATCACCTTGCCAAGGTGAGGGTCGCGAGTTCGAATCTCGTCGTCCGCTCGAATGATTTCTCAAGTAGTAGCTACAGCGCGCGCAGCTTTTGAGTCTGGAAAGACGCGCCCGCTTGCTTGGCGTAAAGCCCAACTGTCGAGCATGATCAAAATGCTTCGAGACAATGCAGATGAGTTCTCTGCTGCCCTCAAACAGGACCTCGGCCGTGGCCCGGAAGAGGCCTGGTTGTACGACATCGGCTTTTCGATCACTGAAATTGAATTGATCATCAAAAATCTCAAGAAGTGGACAGAGCCTCGCAAGGTAAGTACACCGTTGGTTTCGATGCCAGGAAGTTCGCACCGCATTCCACAGCCATTGGGTGTGGTGTTGGTTATTGCGCCATGGAATTATCCAATTCAGCTTCTTCTTATTCCGGTTGCAGGTGCAATTGCTGCTGGCAATGCAGTTGTGATGAAGCCTTCTGAAGTTTCGTCTGCAACGTCTGCTTTACTCGGCAAACTCGTACCGCAGTATTTCGATAATGAGGCAATTGCCATTGTTGAAGGCGCAGTGCCAGAGACAACGCAATTGCTGGCTGAGAAGTTCGATCATATTTTTTACACGGGTAACGGAACCGTTGGACGCGTGGTGATGCGGGCCGCTGCAGAAAACTTGACGCCTGTAACTCTCGAGTTGGGCGGCAAGAGTCCTACGATCGTTGACAAGTCGGCCAACCTGGCAATTGCTGGTCGACGCATTGCGTGGGCAAAGTATGTAAACGCAGGTCAAACTTGTGTTGCACCGGACTATGTTCTTGCTCACGCAGATATTGCCGACAAGTTGGTTGACGAGATCCGCAAGTCAGTTAACGATTTTTATGGAGTAGATCCACAGAACAGTGGTGACTTTGCCCGCATCTCGTCGCCTCGCCATTTTTCGCGCCTTAAAGCAATGCTGACATCTGGGAAAGTCGCCATTGGTGGGCAAACAGATGAACAACAGCGTTACATCGCTCCAACAGTGTTGGTGGATGTAACCGCAAGTGACCCTGTAATGCAAGAAGAAATATTTGGACCAATTTTGCCGATGCTTACGGTTGAATCAATTGACGAAGCCATCAGTTTTGTTAATGCTCGGCCACATCCACTTGCGTTGTACGTCTTTGCCGAGGATCAAAAAGTAAATGACAAAGTCGTCTCTAGCACCACGTCGGGTGGTGTCACGGTGAACGGAACAATTTTCCACATGACTGGTCCATTCCTTCCGTTTGGCGGCGTAGGCGAGAGCGGCATGGGTGCGTATCACGGTCGGGCCGGTGTAGACACGTTTCAACATCTCAAACCAGTGCTCAAGCGTTCAACACGCGTAGATGCGCCACTCGCATATCCGCCGTACACCAAGCGTAAGTTTGCAATTCTCAAAAAATTCATTTAATCAAGAGAGAGAGATTCAAATGAAAATAGGCGTACAACTCTGGCCACAGGCAACCTCAATTGCCGAAATGCGCAAGGCTTGGAAAACAGCCGATGCAATCGGCGTCGACAGCATCTGGACATGGGATCACTTTTACCCTCTATCTGGCGATCCTGAAGCCACACACTTTGAGTGCTACTCGTTGCTCGCAGCAATGGCGGCTGATACATGTCATGCACAAATTGGAGCACTTGTTTCGTGCTTCACATATCGCAATCCACAGTTGCTCGCAGACATGGCGCGCACAATTGATCACATCAGCAACGGCCGTTTTGTGTTGGGTGTTGGTTCGGGTTGGTTCGAGCGTGACTACACCGAGTATGGATATCACTTTGGAACAGCTATCGAACGACTCAAGTTGCTCGAAGCTGGCTTGCCAGTCATCAAGTCACGTTTGGCAAAGCTCAACCCGCAACCAGTCAATGGCTCAATCCCAATCATGATTGGTGGCGGTGGCGAGAAATTTACATTGCGCCTTGTTGCAGAGCATGCCAATCAGTACAACTACTTTGGCCCACCAGAGAGCTACGGCAACAAAATCAAGATTCTGGATGAATGGTGCGCAAAGGTGGGTCGTAATCCACGCGAGATCGAACGCACGGTTGCCATCTATCCAAAAGAAGTGACTCCTGAAATCTTTGCGCAATACAAAGAGGTCGGTGCCGAGCACATTATTTTGACTTGTTCTGACCCATTCGACTTCAGTGATGTTGAAAAATTGCTCAGCTGGAGTAAGTAACTACTTCGAATAGTGGCCGATGGCCTCAACAATTACGTCAAAGGCTGCTTCGGCTTGCACATCCCACACCACTTCACAGTTTGGGTTGAGACGTTCAATAAGTCCGCGCTGATCGATCATCGTCATACCGCGAGTGTGTTCGCCATTGAGTTCAATGACCACATGTTGAGGCTTGGTTGTGAATAGTTGTGGATGTGTGAGGGTAAGCACTGCACACGGATCGTGCACTGCACCACCTTGCATGTTGTCGTGACGGCTTACATAGACGTCTGAGAAAAACACAAAGAGATCGGCAAGCACAGAAGCAAGTTTTCCCGGGAGCGCACGAACTTTGTCGATGCGCTGTGGAGTGGCTTGAAGTTTGTGAGTTACATCGAGGCCACTCATGATCAACTTGCCGCCGTATTCAAACACCATGGCTGCCGCTTCAGGGTCTGCCCAAATGTTGAATTCGGCAGCTGCACTGCGATTGCCGAAAGAGCCTCCACCCATGAGCGAGATTCCCGCAATGCGGCTGGCAATGTCTGGTGCACTGCGAAGTGCGAGAGCAATATTGGTCAATGGACCTGTAGGCACTAACCACACGCCTTCAGTTGCGCGACAGGTGTCGATGATGAAGCCAACAGCATCTTCTGAATCTGCTGGACGAGATGGCTCTGGCAAGTCCGCGCCGTCAAGACCACTTTTGCCGTGAACGTATGAAGCATCACGCGGTGGCGCAACAAGGGGCCGGTGCGCGCCTTGATGCAGAGGTGTCTTTGAACCGATCATGTCGAGCACGATGCGAGCATTGCGTGTGGTTGCGCTGATTGGTGCATTGCCTGCAACCGTCGTTACTCCGAGCACATTGGCATGTCGGGCCGCCACAATGAGTGCCATCGCGTCATCGTGACCAGGGTCGCAGTCAATAATCATCGAAATTGGACTACTTGAAGATGTCATCCGAACGACTCTAGTTGTTTGCCCACGTTCTTCTGTCTGGGCTCAGTGATGTGCCACAGTAGAGAGATGAGTACGGTCCCCAAGGAATTCGCATTTGACGTCGTGGTCGTGGGCAGTGCCAATCTCGACCTAGTAGCAACGCTCGATCATTTGCCGAAACCAGGAGAAACTATCGTCGCACTCGGTTATGCCGAGCATGCTGGGGGCAAAGGCGTCAATCAGGCGGTGGCGTGTGCTCGCATGGGTGCTCGCACGGCGTTTGTTGGCTGTGTAGGCAACGATGATGCAGGGGTATTTTTGCGCGGCGTGTTGGACGGAGAGGGAATCGACACGACGATGTTGCGCATCGTTGATATGCCGACAGGCCGTGCGTTTATCAACGTCGACAGCCGGGGCGAAAACGAAATAGTTGTTGTCTCTGGCGCCAATGCTCAGGTTGGTGTTGGGAAGAATCCTTTAGAGCTGCCAACCTCACACGTGTTGTTGATGCAACTCGAGATCCCATTGGAGACTGTTGCATCTGCACTCGCTACGGCACGAAAGAATGGTTCAGTCACCGTGTTGAATCCAGCACCGTATAGAACATTGTCAAGTGAAATTTTGTCGCTTGTAGACGTCATCGTGCCGAATGAGACCGAGTCTGCTGCTTGCGGTGGCACAAAGGTATTACTCACGGCAGGCGTAGCAACGGTTGTGACTACTCTCGGTGAAAACGGGGCAGTGATCAACACCGTCTCATCCGAGGCAAGCATCGCGCCGTACAAAGTTGTTGCGGTCGACACGGTTGGTGCCGGGGACGCATTCATTGGCGCATTGAGTGCCGAGATTGCACGTGGAGCAACAATCAGTGACGCAGCATCGGTAGGTGCAGTTGCCGGCGCGCTTTCTACAACAGTTCATGGCGCCGTGCCATCGTTGCCAACACGAGATGTTGTGCGCAAAGCAATGGGCAAGTAAGCAACAACCAATGAGTGATATTTCAAAACCGCAGTTGATGCACTTTTATGATGAAGAAAGTGCCGAGTTGGCGATCGCAATTGTCAAGTATGCAATGGAGCGCGTCAAGATGGATCCGCCGCCACTCGACAAGCCATACACGCTCAGCGAGTTGCAACAAATCGTTGGGCAGACCATCAAGCCAGAAGGTCGTAATGGGCTAGATGTTTTGCGTGAGTTTGTAGAAGAACTTGCACCGTCATGCATCAGCGTTGATCACCCACTCTTTTTGTCGTTTGTGCCGGGTGCTCCTACTGAGAGTTCAGTGCTATTCGATTTGGTTGTGGCATCTTCAAATATTTATGCAGGCTCTTGGCTTGAGGGAGCTGGCGCGGTGTATGCCGAAAACCAAGCGATCAAATGGGTGTCCGACATGGCGGGAATGCCCCCGGATTCGGGTGGAGTATTTGTGGCCGGTGGAACTGCAGGCAACTTGTCGGCTCTCATTGCTGCCCGTTGGCGCTGGCGTCATCGAGCGGGTGGTGCGCTAGATCGCACGCGACCACTGATCATTGCTTCGGGTGGTTCGCACTCGTCTGTTGAGCAAGCAGCAAAGGTGATGGATGCAGATGTTTTGAAGGTGCCAGCAGATCAGCGTGGTCGCACCGATGGGGTAGCGATGCAGAGGTTCTTGTCATCGCTCAATGAATCCGAATTGCAACGAATTTGTGCCATTGTCGCCACCGCTGGCACTACAAATGTTGGCGTAGTCGATGACCTCGAAGGAATTGCCAAAGTCGCCAATGCAATTGGTGCGTGGTTACATATTGACGGTGCATATGGTGCGGCCGCACTTTGCGCACCAAGCGTGAGGCATTTGTTCAACGGCATCGAACACGCTGACAGCATGATCGTTGACCCCCACAAGTGGCTGTTTGGACCATATGACTCATGTGCATTGATTTATCGCAACCCAGCTGAGGCACGTCATGCCCACACTCAACACGCCGAATATCTGGACGTATTGCAGCAAGACGGAAATGCAAGCCGCGATGAGGCATGGAATCCTGCCGACCTCGCGCATCACTTATCTCGCCGAGCCAGGGGATTGCCCTTTTGGTTCAGCCTCGCGATGCACGGCACCGAGGCGTACACCGAGGCGATGGAAGCCACGCTCGATGTCGCTCGCCAGGGTGCCCAGTTGGTGCGAGATGCCAAGCATGTTGAGTTGGTACTTGAGCCCGAGTTGTCGGTCATTGTGTTTAGGCGAATTGGTTGGACGCCCGAGCAGTATCAGATGTGGAGCGACCGCATTTTGGGTGAAGGTCTTGCCTTCGTGGTGCCGAGTACGTGGGACGGCGAAACTGTCTTACGTATGTGCATAGTCAATCCACGCACAACAGTAGAGGGTCTTGCATCAATCATTAACTCGCTCGCATAACGCAAGCGCTGCAAACAGAACTTATTTCTGTGCTGGTTCTTTCTTGACGACAGTCTTTTTGCGGGTGCCGTAACGCTTGTTAAAGCGCTCAACTCGACCTGCGGAGTCGATGATCTTCATCTGACCGGTAAAGAATGGGTGGCTGGCGTTCGAAATGTCCAACTGCACGCACGGGTATGTCTGACCATCTTCCCAGACCGTGGTCTTGGAAGGATCTGGATTCATGGTTGTGCGGGTCAAAAATCGATACTCTGCCGAGGCATCTTCAAAGACAACAAAGCGGTACTCGGGATGTGTTTCCTTTTTCATAAGTCTCACAGTGTAGCGGGGCATATTCCCCGTCTATACTTGTCCA
>WLPO01000077.1 GCA_009698745.1 Actinomycetota bacterium | reverse complement strand
TCTCGTTAGTCCAATGTAAGCACTGGGGGCAAGTGTGGCGCACAAAAGAACTCGCAGAGAATTAGCCGCTGCATTTCGTTGGGCTGCCAGACTTGACTACCACGAAGGTGTTGCAAACCATTTCAGCGCGGCGGTAAGCGACGACGGTCAAGATTTCTTGATCAACACGCGTGGCATGCACTTTTCTCGCGCACAGGCAAGCCGATTGGCGTTAGTGACTTCGTCCGATCGAGCATCTGATCCGGTCGCAGAGAACGTAGATGCAACGGCTTGGATTTTGCATTCATATATTCATCGCAATGTGCCACGGGCAAGATGTATTTTGCACACGCATATGCCGTACACGACGGCGCTTGCAAGTTTGAAAGATTTTGAATTTTTGATGCTGGATCAAAATGCTTGTCGTTTTTATGATCGCATCGCATACGACCGCCACTACGCAGGTATGGCACTCGAGCCAACTGAGGGCGAGCGCGTGGCTTCACTTCTCGCTGACGGCAAGGACATTTTGTTTCTTGCCAACCACGGGGTGTTGGTAGTGGCCGACACGATTGCACAAGCCTTTGACGAGCTGTACTACCTCGAAAAAGCAGCGCAACTACAGGTCATCGCGCTTTCCACGGGGCGCGAACTGCAACTGGTGGATAACAAGACTGCGGCCCTTGCATGTAAGCAGTGGCGCGAATACCCAGAGGCAGCCGAGTTGCACTTTGCTGCCTTGATGGACATTCTTGACATCGAGTCAGCCGACTACATTAAGTAAGGCACTTCAGCCCCCATCCAGTCGAAGAAAAGAGTATTCGTTATGAAAGCAGCAGTTTGTCGCGAGTTCGGTAAGCCACTAGTGATTGAAGATGTTCAACTTGCCGATGCAGGTCCGGGCGAAGTTCGCGTCAAAGTTTCGGCTGTTGCAATTTGTCACAGCGACATCACCTATGCAGAGGGTTCGTGGGGCGGCACATTGCCAGCCATCTACGGGCATGAGTGCGCCGGAGTCGTTGAAAAAGTCGGTGCCGATGTCACCACAGTAAAAGTTGGTGAGCATGTTGTTGTCACGCTGATTCGCTCGTGCGGACACTGCCATGGTTGCAGCATGGGTAACCCAGTTACATGTAGCACTCAGTTTCCTCTCGATGCCAAGTCGCCAATCACCGATGCAAAAGGCAACTCGATTGTGCAGAGCATGCGAACTGGTGGCTTTGCAGAATTTGTGCTCGTGCATGAGTCGCAGTGCGTTACAGTGCCGAAAACAATTCCGATGGCAAGTGCATCGCTTCTTGCATGTGGTGTCATCACAGGTTTTGGTGCAGTAACCAATACAGCAAAAGTTCCTGCTGGTAGCCATGTCGTTGTTATTGGAACGGGTGGAGTTGGCTTGAATGCGATTCAGGGCGCTCGTGTGAGCGGAGCTCGCACGGTCATTGCAATTGACATTGCCGACAACAAGATTGCTGCTGCCAAAGAGTTCGGAGCAACCCACGGCGTCAACTCAAAGACTGAAAATGTTGCCGAGCGAGTGCTCGAACTCACCGATGGCCGCGGAGCCGATTATGTGTTTGTAACTGTTGGCGCGAAGTCAGCCTTCGATTCGTCCTATGGCATGTTGGCCAAGAGCGGTTCGGTCGTGCTGGTGGGCATGCCCGCGAGCGGCGTGATGTCAGAGATCGATCCAGGCACAATGGCCGCATACAGCCAAAACATCTTGGGTTCAAAGATGGGTTCCGCTCGCATCCAGGTCGACATTCCAAACCTTGTCGGTTTGTATAACCAGGGTCGAGTCAAGTTGGATGAACTCGTCACCAAGACCTATCCGATCGAAGAAATCAACGAAGCAATCGACGCAGTAAAGCGCGGCGAAGCACTTCGCAACGTGATTGTGTTCTAGGCAACTGCCAACTCATGAAAATTGTCGACGTCAAAACATTTGTGGTGGGAAACCCGCCTCCACGTTTTGGTGGTCGCTATTTTATTTTTGTCAAACTCACCACTGATTCTGGTATCTCGGGAATTGGTGAGGTCTACACAGCAACTTATTCTCCGCATCTTGTCGCCAAGATGATTGAAGAAGTCGCACAACGACACGTCATTGGGAGCGATCCGTTTCATATCGAAATGATGTGGCGCAATGTGTACGGCCGTGGATATTCGTTGCGGCCAGATCTCACAACTGGTGGCATCGTGAGTGGCATTGAGATGGCCATGTGGGACATCTGCGGCAAAGAGACTGGCAAACCGGTTTACGAATTGCTGGGCGGTCGCGTGCACGACAAATTGCGCGCATATACCTATCTCTATCCACCAGTCGGGGTTGACGTGTACGCCGATGACCCGGTGTATAGCGACCCGGACGCTGCTGCAGAGGCAGCAGTGCGCGAAGTCGAACGCGGTTTTACGGGAGTCAAGTTTGACCCAGCCGGAAGGTATTCGGTGTTCGACGGTCGGCAGCCTGCGTTGCACGCAATTGATCTCTCGGTCAAGATGGTGCGCGCGGTGCGTGAAGCAATCGGCACTCGTGCCGACATTTTGTTTGGTACTCACGGACAATTCAGCGCGTCTGGCGCAATTCGACTTGCCAAGCAACTCGAAAAGTATGACCCGTTGTGGTTCGAAGAGCCTGTCCCACCGGATTCCCCAGAAGAAATCGCAAAGGTTGCACGCGCAACGAGCATTCCTATTTCGGCAGGCGAGCGCTTGACAACAAAATATGAATTTCATCAGCTGCTAAAAACAGGCGCTGCATCAATTTTGCAACCAAACCTTGGTCGTTGCGGCGGATTGCTTGAGGGCAAGAAGATTGCTTCAATGGCCGAGGTGTATCACGCGCAAATTGCACCGCACATGTATTGCGGTCCCGTTGTTGCCGCTGCCAACATTCAACTCGCAACATGCACGCCAAACTTTTTGATTCTTGAAACCATTCAGGGATGGCAAGGCTTCCATGCCGAACTCGTGAAAACGTCAATCAAGTTTGAGGGTGGCTTCATCATTCCACCGACAGAACCTGGTTTGGGTATTGAACTGAACGAGAAAGTTGCTCTTGCCAATCCGTATACCGGCAGTGAGCTCCACCTCGAGATGAGTTCGGTGCCAGCAACATTGCAGTAGTTTTTAGTCATCATGCCTCTTGGTCGCGCGATTCCGCTTTGGCAAGATGGTGTGCAGTTTGATGCATCGACTCGTCGTAGCTCCGTAGATGGTGTTGTCGAGGTAGATGTCGTCATCGTCGGCGGTGGTTACACCGGCTTGTGGACGGCTTTTTATCTCAAGCAACTTGCTCCGCAATTATCAATCTCAATTGTTGAGTCGCAATTTGTTGGATTTGGCGGGAGCGGTCGTAACGGTGGATGGTGCAGCGCCTTCTTGCCGATGTCGCCAAGTGAGATGTCTGCCGAACATGGTGCGCAAGCAATGCGCTTTTTGCAGGATCAAATGTTTGCAACTGTGGATGAGATTGCTCGTATTGCTCAGTCAAACAATATTGACTGCGATTTTCACAAGGGCGGAACAATCACATCGGCTTCGGACCCTGCTCATGTTGAGCGATTGCGCCACTACATAGATGATTGGCATGCTGCTGGCTTTAGTGATGCCGATATGACTTGGGAGAGTGCCGACCAGATTTCTCAGCGCATTCGCGTTTCCTCCACGCTGGGCGGTATGTACAGCCCGCATTGCGCTGTGGTGAACCCGTGGAAGTTGGTGACAGGGTTGGCGCGAACGATAGAGAATCTTGGCGTTGTAATTTTCGAGGATTCACGTGCGCTCTCAATTGAGCCACGAAAAGTAACACTTCAACACGGTGAAGTACGTGCCAAATGGGTCGTGAATGCACTTGAGTCCTTCACCTCACAGCTTCCTAAAGGCAAGAGAAAGATCGTTCCTCTGTATTCATTGATGGTGGCAACCGAGCCGCTTTCAGAATCTGTGTGGCGTTCGTTGGGTTGGAATCATCGTGAGACGTTTGCCGATGGTCGCAATATGGTCACGTATGCGCAACGCACGGCAGACGGACGTATTGCGTTTGGGGGCCGAGGCGCGCCGTATCACTTTGGTTCAAGCATTTCCGATCGTTACGACCGCAACACAACAATTCATGGTCGACTCGAGAAAACTGTGTGCGAAATTTTCCCGCAGATTTCTGATGCTCGGTTTACGCATCACTGGGGTGGGCCTGTTGGCGCACCACGAGACTGGCACGCATTTGCCAATGTGCATGTTGACACAGGGTTGTGTTCGGGTGGAGGGTACGTTGGCGATGGTGTTGCACTTTCCAATTTGGTGGGCCAAACACTTGCACACCAGATTGCGGATACCGGAGACGCACTTACTCGTAGCGCGCTTGTCCAACACCAATCCAAGCAATGGGAGATTGAGCCACTTCGCTGGTTGGGGGTGAATTCGCTGTTGGCTCTCACCGAATTTGCAGACAAGGTTGAGAGGCGCACTCATCGACCAATGAAGCGACTTCTCGCCCTGCGCGATGGCTTATTGGGCTAACGATAAATCAGCTCGAGGTGTAATCTGTTGGGCATGGTAAAGCACGACGAAGGTCACTTAAGTCATCGCATTGGATTGTTGCGAGCGATGGTGCTTGGCGCAAATGATGGAATCATCTCGACTGCATGTTTGATCCTGGGAGTTGCTGCTGCAGACGCAACTCGAAGCACGATTATTACAGCGGGGATTGCAGGCCTAGTTGCTGGTGCTGCATCGATGGCAATTGGCGAATATGTTTCTGTGAGTTCGCAACGTGACTCAGAGCAGGCAGACATCGCAAAAGAAACCTGGGAGCTTGCCCACACCCCGGAGCATGAGCTGGACGAACTTACTGCTATCTATGCGTCCAAGGGACTCAATGATCAACTCGCACGTGAAGTTGCAGTGGCGCTTACCGAAAAGGATGCCCTCAAGGTGCATATGGCAGAAGAACTCGGCATTACTTCTTTCACGATGGCCCGACCTCTGCAGGCAAGTGTGAGTTCGGCTGGATCATTTTCGGTTGGAGCCGCGATTCCACTCATTGCCGTTGTGCTTGCATCATCAGCGCATCGCATTGCAACAACGGTTGTGATTGCGGCATTTGCGCTCGTTGCATTGGGTGTATCGAGTTCGAAGGCTGGTGGAGCTCATCCACTTCGCCCAACATTTCGAGTTGTGGTCGGTGGCCTCGTCGCCATGGGTTTCACAATGGCCGTGGGCCATTTTGTTGGCACCGCAGTTGCTTAGTAAGCACCTTTCGGTCAATAGGCTGTTTCCATGACCATTTCATTTCGCGCACTTGATATTCCTGCATCCGAACTCGCTCAAAAGCCGTTGGGTCAACCTTCGGCTGAACCATTGACCGGTGAGATACTTACTCGTGCTCAAGTATTTCTTGACAACGAGACTGTGACAGCAGGAACTTGGGAGTGTGAGCCTGGTGCATCGCGTTGGGAGTTCACCACTCGTGGCGAAGTGATTTATGTCTTGAAGGGCCGCATGATCGTTCACGAAGATGGTGGTGAACCTGTTGAACTCACTGAGGGTTCAAGTTGCATCTTTCCAATTGGCTGGAAGGGCGTGTGGACAGTTGTCGAAACACTGCGCAAAGTGTTCGTTGTTTACCGCACGAACTAGATATAACGAACTATTTAACTGACAGCAATACGGATGAACTGAGGTCCGCTCGTTTTGAGTGCAGCATCTAGAGCACTTGCTAGTTGTTCTGGGGTAGTGACATCAACTGCATTCCAGCCAAATCCGCGCGCAATTGCCGATGGATCATGAGAAGAAACGTCAACGCCCATTCGCGGTGCTGCAACATCATCAAATGATGTACGGATCTGTTCGTAGCCGCTGTTGTCCCACAAGATCATGACGATGTCGCTCTTGAGATCAAATGCTGCCGCCATTTCGGCAACGGTGAACAACCATCCACCATCGCCAGCGATTGCGAGTACGGGTCGGTCGGGCGCTGCAACCGATGCGCCAATCGCCATCGGTAACGCGCAACCAAGTGTTCCAAATCCGTATGGTGCGAGCCAAGAGCGGCTGTGCAGTGCAGGCAACCACCAGTGAGCCGAGTATCCGAGTTGCGTTGAATCAAGCGCAACGATCGCGTTATCTGGCAACCAGTGTTCGATCACTTCGAGCCAC
>WLPO01000076.1 GCA_009698745.1 Actinomycetota bacterium | reverse complement strand
TTCTGGCTGCGATGAATACATCCAGTCATAAAACTTGCTTCCGATTGGAAACATTAGGGCTGCTGGCATATGGATAAAAACGTCGAACCAGTAGTCGGGTCGACCAGCCTCAAGAACAAGAACCGAATTGTTCGGGTCGGCACTCAAACGATTTGCCAAGGCGCAACCCGCGGAGCCGCCGCCCACAATTACATAGTCAAATGATTCTTTCACGGAATATTTCTACCACAGCAAAAACAAAAGCGACTTGGTATTCACCAAATCGGTTCATCAATTAAATGTTTAGCGAGCTTTCGTTATAGCAGTTTCGATCAGAACACGAACCTCATCAATACTCGCCGACCGAGGATTGGTTTTTGCTGCGGAGTCTTTGAGAGCCTTTGCTGCGATTCGTTCTGCACAATCCATTGGCACACCGATTTCGCCCAACGATTTTGGAATATGAATCTCGTCTAGAATTGATTCGATTGCAGAAATAAACCCAGCGACGGAGTGATCGGAAATTTGCATTACTTCAGCCATACGACGCACCTTTTCATCCATTCCCGGCAAATTGAACCGCAAAACCACTGGCAACAGAATTGCATTTGTATTGCCGTGATGAGTATTGAACTCGGCCCCAACCATGTGTGAAATCGCATGCACCAAACCAAGTCCTTTCAGAAAGGAAATTCCTGCCAAACACGAACCAACGTGCATGCCACCCCGCGCCATGACGTTTGTGGGTTCCTCAACAGCCACAGGGAGCCAGCGCGCAATGAGACTTAGTGCTTCGAGCGCCATCGCATCACACAGAGGATGAAAACCTGGAACGAGAAACGCTTCGATGGCATGAACCATTGCGTCAGCACCCGTCCACGCGGTCAGACTTGCTGGCAATCCAATCGTGAGTTCAGGATCCAACAGCGCCAAAGATGGCTTGAGTTCTGAGTGCCAGACGCAAAACTTCATTGCCTTTCCTGTATGAGTAACCATTGCCGTGCTTTCGGTTTCGGCACCCGTGCCCGCAGTTGTAGGGATCGTGATGAGAACCGGAAAACGATTTTCGGGCAAAATCAAAGGTGACGCTTGTTCAAATTCAAAGTCCCACAGATCGATCTCATTGTTAGCCGTCAGACAAATTGCCTTAGCACCGTCCATTGCGCTGCCGCCACCGATTGCAATGATCGCGTCATGACTTCCCGCAAGAAACGCAGCACGCCCGATAGCGATCTCAGAATCAATTGGGTTTGGTGAAATTCCAGAAAAAACTGCTGATGCAAGACCTGCTTCAGCAAGTATCTCGACCAAGCGAGCGATAAATGCGAGTTCGCGACTTCCGCGATCAGTGACAATGAGTGGATTGCGAAGACCCAACGCCACACATTTTTGACCGATCTCGGCCAAGCGCCCAGGACCGTAAGCAATTGGAACAGGGAAATTCCAATCATGCGCCAGCAGCATTGATGGGTCATTCATGAGTGAACTCCTCTGCACGTATAAAACTTCGTTACAAACAAAACGGCGGGCCTTTCGGCCCGCCGTTTCGAATTAATGAGTTTTAAAAACTTTAAGCCTTAAACCAGTCTGACCAAACTGCTTGGTTCGCTGCAATCCACTCTGCAGCAACTTCTGCTGCATCGCGACCATCAATCTCAACAGCTGGCAAGGTTGCCAACTGATCGTCAGTTGTCATCTGGAAGTTCTTCAAAAAGTAGAATACCCTGGCATCTTTAGCCTCAAGCTTTGCCGAAGCAACCTTGAACAACACATCTTCCGGGTAGTCACCATCACACTTGTCAGCCTCCGAGAAGCAATCAACAGTAGGTGCTGGCAATGCGATATTGATCAGACCGTATTTACCTACTGCGGCAGATGGCATCCAGTAATACATGATCACTGGCTTCTTGGCTTCCGTCATTGCAACAATTTCGGCTTGAGTGGCAGCTTCAGAACCCGAGTACTGGGTTTTGAAATCCAGTCCCAAGTTTTTGATGATCTGTTCTTCATAGCCAGAGAACGACGGATCCATTGCAAGCATGCGACCTTGCGAACCGGTAGCTGCTGTTGCAAATGCTTTGACAACTTCTGGGTCTTTCAGACCTTCCCAAGTCGCAAGTTGTGGAAATGAAGTAAGAGCGTCTGGTGTAACGAACCAACCAATTTTACCCACAGCACCAAGCAGACCCATGTTGACGACTGAACCGTCATCAATGAACGCCTGCTCTTCTGGTGTAAAGCCCGAAGGCCACACTTCAACGTTCGCATCAATATCGCCAGACGACATGCCTGGAATCATTGCGTTCTCATCGATGTCAACAATTTCGACCGGATTGCAAAGGTTGGTTTCAATCAATTGCTTGACGATTTCGACTTCAATGGCTGACGCCGTCCAGTTGTTGCGAGCAATCTTGATTGCTTCAGTACCCGTACAGGCAGGACCCTCCGCCACTGCTGTCGTATCTACGCTTGCTACATCTGTTGCCGTATCACTTCCACCGCATGCTGCGAACACAAGTGACCCGACGGCGAATAGACCAATTCCCAATAACTTCTTGCGTGATCCCATGAATCTCCCCTTGATTAAGTGCACGTTCCAGTCGGAACGTGACTTCACCTTAGCGAAATTTTGTTTACTCCCCGTCAGGTCGCACTAAGGTTTGCGCTGTCGTTGTGGGGTAAACACCGACGGTTAAACACAAGCGGGGGAAGCAGCTATGGGGCAAGCATCGACGGGGGCAGCGCCGGCAATTGAGCTGCGCCATATCTGGAAAGTGTTCGGCCAGGGCGACGGCGCAAAAGCGATTTCCTTAGCCCAAAATGGTGCCAGCAGAGCCGAGATCCTTCAACAGACACAGCAGACGGTGGCAGTTCGCGACGTATCTTTCAGTGTTGCCCGCGGAGAGACATTTGTGGTCATGGGTCTCTCCGGCTCAGGCAAATCAACGCTGATCAGATGTTTGTCACGCTTGGTAGAACCAACTGCCGGCGAGGTTTTGCTGAATGGTGACAATTTGTTGTCAATGACCGATGAACAGTTGATCGATGTACGCCGTGGTCGAATGTCAATGGTATTTCAGCACTTCGGTTTGTTTCCTCATCGCAAAGTGATTGACAATATTGCTTACGGTCTTGAAGTACAGAAGATTGACAAGGCAACTCGAATTGCGCGTGCAACCGAAGTGCTCAACATTGTCGGCCTTGACGGTTGGGCAAATCACTACCCGCAACAACTCTCGGGTGGAATGCAACAACGAGTCGGACTTGCACGTGCACTCGCAGTTGACCCGCAAATCTTGTTGTTTGACGAGCCGTTCTCGGCACTTGACCCGTTGATCCGCAAAGAGATGCAAGATGAATTGATTCGACTACAAAAGACCATGCAACGCACTGTTGTCTTTATTACCCACGACTTCGCTGAAGCCCTACGCCTGGGCGACCGCATCGCGATCATGAAAGATGGTTCGTTCGACCAAGTTGGAACTCCCGAAGAAATTGTTTCGAACCCTGCAACGCCATACGTGCGCGAATTCGTGAATGATGTTCCTCGAGCCAAAGTACTCAGTGTCAAGACAGTGACTGTCAGTGGACAACCTGTCAGCGGCGCGAGAACTGTCTCGTCTACGGCAAAGATTGAAACCATTATTCCGATGTTGCTCGAACGAGACGAACACATCACCGTTGTTGATTCGAACAACGACGTCATTGGAGTTGTGAACAGACAAAGCGTTGCATCGATCTTGCAGGCCGAACAACGATGAATACTGCGCTCGCGCAACAAACCGAAAGTCCCCAATCCCTCTTTAGGCATCCGTTCGCACGAGTTGTTGGTTTTCTCCTTGTTGTTCTAGCTGCCGCACAGACATTTGGAACCCGCGGATTCCCAGAAACATGGAATATTGGAATCGCAGAACCAATCACTGGTGTGCAATCGTGGGTGCGCAAAAACCGAAGTAGTAATTGGTCTTTCAAATTCTTCTTTAACCCAGTTATCTCAATAGTCGAATTTGGGCTCAACAGCGTCGAGTCATTCTTTCTCTGGCTCCCCTGGTTTATTCCGCCAGTCATCGTGTTTCTGATTATTGCGCGCACCCGAAGATGGGGGCTCGCGACATTCACTGCAATCGTGGTCATCTATCCGGGTGTCGTGGGAGTTTGGCCAGAGAGCATTGTCACTATTTCGCTTATGGCAGTTTCAGTAGCAATCAGCGTGCTGATTGGTGTACCACTGGGAGTGCTCACCGCACTGAACAAAAGATTCGAATCAATCCTGCGACCGGTGTTGGACGGAATGCAAACAGTGCCAGCAACGGTGTATTTGATTCCAATCGTCCTTGTGTTTGGTATCGGTCCTGCACCTGCTGCGATCGCAACAGTGATCTATGCAATTCCACCAATGATTCGACTCACGTGTCTCGGCATTCAGCAGGTACCAAAATCGGCAATTGAGGCAGCACACATGTTTGGCGCAACAAAGCGACAAATTCTTGCCAAGGTGCAGCTTCCGCTCGCCGTTCCTTCAATCATCGCCGGCATCAACCAAACCGTAATGATGGCGCTTGGCATTGTGGTGATCGCAACGCTCGTTGGTGCGGGTGGGCTCGGTCAAGAAATAAATCAGACTGTTCGTCGCCTCGAGCCAGGACGCGGACTAGTTGTAAGTCTTGCAGTCGTCGCCGTTGCCCTTGTCCTTGACAGAGTGAGTAGGTCACTCGTCATTGAACCCGGTGGACATCGGTTTCATATCAGCCGCAAGTTGATGTACCTAACTATCGCGGGATTAGTGCTCGCGACCATCATTGGTCGCATGTTGGGATGGATTGAGTTTCCATTTTCGTGGGGAACATCATTCGCAGACCCAATTGATTCTGGCTTTGCATGGTTTCGAACAACCTTTGACGTAATAACTCGACCATTCAACGATTTCGTGGTGCGCGAAATATTGGTGCGAGCACAAACGTGGCTAAATCAGACACTTGCTTGGCAAGCAATCGTTATCGCGGCGAGCGCATTTTCTTATTTTGTTGCTGGCTGGAAAATGTCTCTCACAACTGCGTTGGGTATTACGTTCATCGGACTCACTGGTAGGTGGCCTGATGCTGTGGACACGCTGACACAAACAGTTGTTGCAGTGATCCTCTCGATGTTGATCGCCATTCCGATCGGCATCTGGCTCGGTCGTAGACCTCGAGCAGAGTCATTGATTTCGCCGTTCTTAGATGCACTACAAACAATTCCAAACCTTGTGTATGCAATTCCGTTTGTCATGATCTTCTCTGTCGGCCCCGTACCTGGCATTGTTGCGGCGGTTGTGTATGCGATACCACCTGGCATCCGACTCACGGCGCTTGGTATTCGTCAAGTCAATTTCGAATCCCTCGAAGCCGCGACAACATTTGGCGCGACGCAACGTCAAGTGTTGTGGGGAGTACGAGTTCCACTTGCAATGCCTTCAATCATTCTTGCGATCAATCAGATGGTGATGATGGTGTTGGCAATGGCAATCATCGCCGGCATGGTTGGCGGTGGCGGACTGGGCTACCGATCAATTGAAGCGCTTACTGGTCCAGATGCAGGACTCGGAACCGAGGTAGGAATAGCCATTGTGATCATGGCAACAATTCTGGATCGCCTACTGCAAGCAACTGCTAAACGATTGCAAGCACCTGCAGCAAACTAATTAGTTTGGAAATGCGCCGAGCATTTTTGCGGCCGAGAGCGTGTTCTCGAGCAAACAACCGATGGTCATCGGGCCTGTGCCACCTGGCATCGGAGTAATTGCACCTGCAACTGCTTGCACCGCATCAAAATCGACATCGCCAACAATCTTGCCGTCAACGCGAGTTACACCCACATCAACGACTGTTGCGCCAGGCTTCACGAAGTCGGCTTTGATCATGCGCGCAATACCTACACACGACACGATGATGTCTGCTCCAAAACACATCTCTTTAAGATCTTCTGGCGGCGTCATCGAGTGTGCGCATGTTGTTGTGGCATCGCCACCTTTGCTAATAAACAAAATCACTTGAGGTAAACCAGTCAAGAACGAACGACCGATGACAACAACCTTCTTGCCTTTTGTTGGAATTTCGTAACGCTCAAGCAAGCGCATCACGCCGAGCGGTGTGCAAGGTGCGTGACCTGGCAAACCACGCATCAAGCGCCCCATCGAACGTTCTGTCAAACCATCAACGTCTTTTTCTGGCGGCAGCAACGCAAGCACCGGCTCAGCATTGAT
>WLPO01000075.1 GCA_009698745.1 Actinomycetota bacterium | reverse complement strand
GGCAACGCGCTATCGATACAAAAACCGCGACATGGCAGACCTCGAAGCCCAACTCGTTGCTGCTCGAGGAGCGCGACGGACGCTCATCGCGACCGACGGCGTTTTTTCCATGGACGGTTCATTCGCCCCTCTTAAAGAAATCTGTGACCTCGCCGACAAATATGGAGCGATGGTCATGGTGGATGACTCGCACGCAGTTGGCTTCATCGGTGCAACCGGCGCAGGCACTCCAGAAATGTTTGGGGTTCGCGATCGCGTCGACATCATTTCTGGCACGCTCGGCAAGGCTCTCGGCGGTGCATCGGGCGGTTACATTTCAGCCCACCAAGAAATAGTTGACTTGTTGCGCCAACGCGCACGGCCTTATTTGTTTTCTAACTCCATTCCGCCAACTGTTGTGGCTGGATCACTCGTTGCACTTGATTTGGTTATTCAAGGAAACTCGATGCGCGAAACACTTCGTGGCAATGCTAAATATTTCCGCGATCAAATGTCCGCTGCTGGTTTCACACTTCTTCCAGGAGAACATCCGATTGTTCCCGTGATGTTCGCAGATGAACATGAAGCTGTTCGCATGGCTGCCGAACTTTTCAAACTCGGAATTTACGTCGTTGCCTTTTCATACCCAGTTGTACCAATGGGCAAGGCACGCATACGTGTGCAAGTGTGTGCAACGCACACCAAAGCCGATATTGATGCTTGCGTTGCTGCGTTTGTTGCTGCGCGCAACGCGTAATTGTTTTACGACTTGCGGATAACGCCGTCTTTTACGGCAGCCGCAGCAACTGCCGGGGCAACACGCTCAACAATGGTTCGGTCAAACACCGACGGCACAACAAAATCTGGCGATAACTGAGCATCGGTCACCGATTCGGCAATGGCAATTGCTGCTGCCAATTTCATGCCTTCAGTGATGTCCGTCGCATTTGCGTCAAGTGCGCCTCGGAAGATGCCAGGGAATGCAAGCACGTTGTTGATTTGGTTCGGATAGTCACTTCGACCCGTTGCCATAACGGCAGCCAAACCATCGACCTGCTCTGGACGAATTTCGGGGTTTGGGTTTGCCATTGCAAACACAATCGGATTTTTTGCCATCGAGCGCACATCGGCAGCAGTAATGAGATCTGGCCCACTTACTCCAACAAAAACGTCTGCGCCTTTCATGACGTCACTGATGGTTCCCATTTTGCGAGACGAGTTTGTATGTGCTGCAAACCATTCCTTTGCAGAGTTCATTTCGCCTCTGCCGGTGTAGATGGCACCAACACGATCGCAACCAATGACATCGCCAATACCGGCATTAAGAAGGATCTTGCCAATGGCAACGCCAGCTGCGCCAACGCCGGCGATGACAACCGTGAGGTCTTCCATTTTCTTGCCTGTGATCTTCAATGAGTTCCACAATGCAGCCAATGTGACAACTGCTGTGCCGTGTTGGTCGTCATGAAACACAGGAATGTCAAGACTCGCGCGTAGTCGTTCTTCAATTTCAAAACACTCAGGTGCTTTGATGTCTTCCAAGTTGATTCCACCAAATGTTGGCGCAATGCGTTGCACAAAATCAACAACTTCGTCAGCGGTGCGAGCATTGATGCAAATAGGAAAACCGTTTACCCCACCGAACTCTTTAAACAACAGAGCCTTGCCTTCCATGACAGGCATCGCACCCTCTGGACCGATGTCGCCAAGCCCGAGCACTGCAGTTCCATTGCTCACAATGGCAACGGTGTTTTTGCGAATGGTGTACTTGTGTGAGAGCAATGGATCTTTTTCAATTGCAGTACAGACGCGAGCGACACCCGGCGTGTACGCCATTGACAAATCATCACGATCATTCACTGGTGCCGTACTCAGAACTTCAATCTTTCCTGCCTCATGCATGCGGAATGTTCGGTCCCACCATTCAAGAACAGTTACGCCATCAAGTTTTTGCACTGCAGCAACGATTGCGGTTTGATGCTCTTCGTTTCGACAGTGCACAACAAGACTGCGACGAAGAACCGGACCACGAACATCAAAACCATCGAGTGCTCCGATGTTTCCACCTGCTTCACCAATGGCGGCACACAACCGCCCAAGGGTGCCAGGCACATTGTCGAGTTGACAATCGAGAGCTATAGAAAATGCAGCGTTAGGGAGAGTCGTCATATCACCCTCTACGCTACGGACTTCGCGTCCACCAAACTACGGAGCCTCGTGCGAAATTTCCAGATTTAGTCTGCTGTTTACTCGACGCGCAAGCCGGAGATTGCGCGAGCAATCACCAACTGCTGAATCTCTGAGGTTCCCTCAAAGATGGTGTGAATCTTTGTGTTGTGACTGCATCTCCTTGCAGGCATGGCTTTCGCAAGTTTTACTGTGCCAAGGTGGCACAAACTGCGTCGGACTAGGACGCACTCCGTCGAAAAAAAGCGACTTCTGTCATCGACGCCATAAGTCAAAACGAAGTGAAAACCCATCAAGACGGCCCTAAAAGCCTTGCCGAATAAGGGTCAAATATTTTTAAAGAAATTCCGAATTCTGCGTGCCGTGGCGGAAAAAGTGAGCACTTTGCTCGACATGAAACAACAACACAACCTCGTCCGCGAGGAAATAACACAGCAAGACATAGACCAGCTCACAGCGCAAGATTTAGGAGTTTGGACGATCCATGAGATCGCTCGCTTCTATCGGCGCAGCACTCGTTGGGCAGAACGCCTAACGAAGACAGCAAGTTTTCCAGTTCCACTTCGGGGCGATTCGCACCGGTGGTGGGCCAATGATGTCGTTGAGTATGCCCAGGGCTCAAAGACTCAATCTGTCAATGACATGCTTCATCCGATTCCTAACCAGCAGGGCGTCATGCGAATTGGGCCCACGAGAAAAACGCATCGTCCTGCAGCCAAGTCACCTGCACCTCGTACGAAAGTTGGTGCCAAGTGATTTACATCCCTGGATTTATTCGCGTCACAAAAGACCGACGTATTGCTTATTACCCCAGCGGGGAAAAAGGCGTTGGAGTTCGAAAATTTGAACGCGGCGGCAAGACAGATGCCGAGGTAGAGGCTCGCGTTCGAGTAATCATTAAAGAAGTCGAGCTTGGAGCATCGCTCAAAATTGATGCGGACGCTACATGGGCCGCTGTATTTGTTGCATGGGAAGCAGAGCACGCAGGAGTGATCAAGGAAGGTACGTATCGCAAACGTCTCTCAGCGGTGAATGCGCATCTGCTTCCTTCAATTGGGGCGGAAAAGATAGTGCAGACCGACATCACTACCCTTGGCCGTGTCGTAGACCACGTTGTTGCTAGTGGAACGAAAATAGACAACTTCATGTCTGTGTTTCAATCGTTGATGGTTATTACTAGTTGGGCAAGAACCAAAAAATGGGTGGCTGCCGAATGCTTTGGAGGACCAGTAGAGGTCAAAATGCTCTACAAAAATGGCTGTATGCGGACAAGAACGCAATCCGCAACCAATGAGGACGATGAGAGTTCAATTTCAATCGCCGATGTTCCCCAATGGGAAGATGTCGTTCGGCTTTCAAACGAAATTGGTGACATCACAGGAGGACGCGGTTCAAGTCTGTTGATTGGCCAAAAATATGCTGCAGCTGTTCGAGTCACCGCTGGTACCGGTCTTCGACTCTGCGAGCTTTTGGCAGTGACTGCTAGACGCGTTGATTTAAAGAATGGTTTCATCACTGTTGATCGCCAGTTAGATCGTTACAAGCCCTGGGTACCACGTACTGCGATGCCGACTGCTCCAACAAAGAACGGAATAACGCGCAAGGCTCGTATTTGGTCGTCAATTAAACCCGATCTAGAACTTTTGTTGGAGGGCCTTGAGCCAGACGATCCGATCGTTGGTCCGTACAACGGAATTAGTTGGTGGGCCGATGCATGGGGCAATTTACTTAAAGAAGCCGGCGAACGATGCAACTGGACGTGGTCAGGGCATTATTTGCGCCATCACTATGGTTCATTCTCAACCGCGCCAGTCGAACAAGGTGGCAAAGGCATGAGTTATCCAGCAGTTCAGAAATCGATGGGCCACAAGACTCTGCAAACCACAATTGAGACGTATATCCACGACGTGTCACGAGACGACGAAGGTTGGATCGACTAACGCCAACAGAACGCATGGCGAGAGTCGTAGAAGTCTCTCGCCATGCGTTAAAGGTTGCACTGGCCCTCGCAGGGTTCTACAGAGTTTCTTACGAAGCAACGCCGACTAGAACGGTGAGTCGCCCGGCAAACCTGTCGCAATTAACTCGAGTGCCCGAGTCTCAATTGCGTGGAGTCTGGTCCGAAAGTCTTGATCCAAATCGCCCCAGATATCGGTGGCGTCTCCAAACACATCAAGTAGCGGTCCCAAGATTTCTCCCACGACAGCACCATCGATCGTGTTAGAGATCATCAGCGACACCGCTTCATTCAATCGCATGGTGGTCCATGTGTCTATGACAAGAGCAGCTCTGCCTGCTACGTGCTGTTCCAACCGTGAGGCGTGTAGGTCCCCTGTAACAGTAAGGACCGAGACCGCTATCTCTAGGCAGTGGGCGTCAATGTCCCGCATATTTATTCTCTCTTTCCTCTATTTCTTCGCAGCAAGCTGGTGCGGCTCTTTAGACCACAGCAACCACTGCAAACAGCGTTGGCAGCAGCATTCGCTGAAAAATAGATTGCCGCCAGATCCAGATATTTCTCGAATTTGAGCGACAGTCTCATGGCGATCTGTTTTGTCATGTTTAGACCCTCTTCAAAGCGACAAAGAAACGAAATACGAAATACATTTGAAGACCAAAGAGACCCCACGCCACGATCTGCAGCACAGCACTAGCAACGAACCCCGGAAGCTTTTTTAATAATTTCATCAACGCATCGTGCTTGTTTTTTTCTTCACCGCACGCAACTCTTGTGTTCATGATGTCGGCGCACACAGTAGATACCACTACTCCACACGTAACGGAGGAGGCGACAGTCAAAGAGAAATCTTCGTCTGCCAGGCTTGTAGCCAACCGGCTTCAGCCAGTGAAGATGGGCACAATGGTGGTGCTCGGACCTAGAAAGGAACCCACTTCACAATGATGCCTGGCTTGGTCTGACCACAAGCCAGGCATCATTTATATGCAGCCTGAGTACCTACAACAAGAAGCGCTTTAACGCTCTTTAGGTTTGCGCCGGAGGTGGTTATACGCCTTTGAAAAATCGCCGGCACGTTTCAATAGAAATGCAACGGGTGTCTCAACTCCTGAATAAGCTCCCTCGGTCATCCACCGCACAAGAGGCGCAAGGTTCGCTGATGGACCGCCCATCTGGTTAATCAGCTGAATGATTCGCCCCTCTAAACGCGCCCAGTCTGGAAAGAACTCAGTATCTAACCAGTTAAAGCCGTAAGCACTGAGAGTAAGTCCAAGGACTCCCTCCATAGAGCTCTTCAGATCATAAAAGCTAAACACTTGTCGTTTTTGCTTCCGTTTCTCGATCAGTTTGTGCAACGCATAATGCGGCAATATTGCTTGATAGATATTTGATCGGTGTGGTCTAGGTATGACGACCAGCCAGCCTTCTTCTTCCATAGTTTTCAGTGATCGCCTCACCGTGTCCTGAGATTTTTTCATTGGTTGGGCGAGACTTTCAAGCGCAGGAAAGCAACTCCCTTCAGCGTCCATAAACGAGGCAAGCATGAGTGCCGTGTAAAGCTCGGTGGAGCGCCTCCATTTTGAGGTCTCAAGACCTAAGGCTTCGGTCCATCTGAACTTCAGCTCTTCGGGAGAGAACCACTCGAGGTACTCGGAAGATAGATATGAATTTGGTGGATAGGAACTGTCTGGGTTATCTGGTGTTTGGTTCATGAGCAACATCGTCCGTAGTGCTCTAGTTCATGCCAGGAGGTGCTTAATGTGGGTTGTTCTTCTCTTGTTGTTCAGGTGGTTATTAGTCCCCCTGTGCCGCTCACCATCGAGGAAACCCAAAGGGGTCACCCCCTCTATAACGCCAGGGTGCGCGCCCCCTGCCGCAACCCCCAAAAACACAATCGCTTCAACTCGACACACATGAATCAAGCCGTGTTCGCGTTCCGTCGTTACGAAGACTCTTCACTTTCCTACACGGGGATCGACTCACATCCGAAACTCCGTCATTACGGTCTGTACGACACCGTCGTGGGGCTGGTGCGTAATTCCAAACCCCAGTATTGATGGGGTGGTGGCTGGGGTTTCAATAAACCTTTGGAACGCGAAACGCCATTTTTTGGAACGTGGCTAAAGCATGAATATGTTCTGATCAGTCCGCAGCCTCGGGTCCGCCGG
>WLPO01000074.1 GCA_009698745.1 Actinomycetota bacterium | reverse complement strand
TAACAATGTGCGTAGGGTATGTCCTAGGTCACAGTTTCCAGCAGGGGTTTACCCCCCAACTGGAAGTCGCGCTCGCAAGAGCGCGCCGTTTGGACCGGTGCCGTCGGGGGGTTGGCACCGGTCCATTCGTGTATCTCGGGACGTTTTGCATCACGACGTTTTTCTTCGTGACAGTTTTCAATTCGTGAGCGTTGCGCAATGAACAAATTTTCTCACGTGTCATTTCTTTCTGACTACGGAACGCAAGATGAATTTGTTGGAGTTGTCAAAGCAGTGATCGCCGACATCGCTCCGCACGTCAATGTGATTGATCTTGTGCACGACGTAACTCCGTTCGATGTGCGCGCCGGTTCACTTGCACTTGCACGCTGTGTTCCATACGTGCCGACAGGTGTGGTGCTTGCTGTTGTCGATCCGGGTGTTGGTGGATCACGTCGAGCAATCGCGATCTCGGTCGGTGGTGGCAAGGGTGTTTTCATTGGTCCCGACAATGGTCTTTTGCCAGGAGCCGTGGCGCTTGCAGGCGGACCAGATCAGGCAGTGGTGCTGAATAATCCCGCATATCAGTTGGCCTCGCCAGGCGACACGTTTGCGGGGCGCGATATTTTTGCGCCAGCCGCTGCGCATCTTTGTAACGGCGTCGCGCTCACCGATTTGGGCGACGAGATCGACCCAAGTTTGTTGTTGCCAGGTGTTGTTCCACTACCGCGAGAAGAGGGCGGGCAGTTGCTGAGTGAAGTGACATGGGTGGATCGATTTGGAAATTGCCAATTGAATGTCGGGCCGGAAGATGTCGACAAGTGGGGTTCGCCACTGCGGATCATTATCGGCGCATCAGATCCAAGTAATCAGATTGTGCGCTCAGTACCAGTTGTGCGCAATTTTGCAGACATCGGTGGTGGCATCGGTCTTGTTGTCGACTCATATGGAATGCTTGCGCTGTGTGTTGACCGTGGATCGGCAGCAGCCGAGCTACAACTTGGGCCAACCGACATGGTGGTGATTGCTCAAGATCCAAGCGCTGGTGCTGGAGTAGCAACGTCGGTGCGCTTAAGCGCGAAAAAGTGAATTGCTGCTCTCGTTCAAGGCGTAACATCGGATCATGAGACCCGCCACAACACTTGTTATTGGTTTGCTGCTTGCATCAATTTTGGGTGCAGGCGTCTTGTCGCTGATGATGCGTTAAGCGTCGAGTTGCTCGCCACCAAGAATCCACTAAACAGAATTGAAACGCCACAGAGCAATGTGATTGCAAACGCGCGGTCTTGACCTAGTCGACCTGCAAGAGTGCCGCTCGCCGACAAGACGAGTGTGCCGATTGCGATGAGCACGTTTCCTCCGGCGAGTCGCTTCGGGGAGGTGACTGTTCGAGTAGTGCTCTTGGTAGCCGCAGGATTTTTCTTTCTGAGTACACGCCAAGCCGACCACAGTGCGCCAACAATGATGAACATTGCGGGAACGCCCGAACCGACGGCCGCAAGAATACGGGGTGCTGCGCCAAATATTTCGCGACCAGCAGGAAACTCAGTGGAAACAACTTGTGATTTTGTTGGTGCAATCAACACCACACCTGTTGCCAAACCCGACAACCACACGAGCCATGTGCGAGCAATATTTCCTGCACGAAGACCAATGAGTAAGTACACGGTTCCAAGTGCAAGCCAAGCCACATTGAGTACGGCGCCGGCTAGAAAAAAAATTCGGAAGGCCATCAAGTTCCAGCCGGAGCTCTCGGCCCACCACAGTGCACTTGATCCCAATGAGAAGAGCGCCATCGCAACCGTCCACGCCAATTCATGTGGTTGGCGTCGTCGCAACCAGCGGTCAAACGTGCTCAGGGTAAATGCACACGCAATAAGGGTCGAAGCGCCAGCCAATGCCGAGTTCAATTCGTTGTGCGCCGATTGGGCAGCCATGATCTCGGTAATGCTGTAGACCACGACGTGGGCAAAACTCATGGGCGCAGGCTAGTTGGGTCAATTGATTTTTTGATTGTCTCTATAGTGACGGATGTCTTGTGGGCATAAGGGCCACAGCCAGGGCACGGACTTCGTGAATTCATGCACGAACGCCTACCCTTCTCTTTGTGACAGATCTTGTGAAACCCCCATCACGGCCTGAGGCGCTTCGTCGTCGGATTCCGGACGCGGCTGTGACTCGGTTGCCGGTGTATTTACAGATATTGAATAAGTCGATAACAGAAGGCGTCGCTCAGTTGTCGAGCGATCAACTTGCAGGTTTGGCAGGACTCAATGCAGCCAAAGTGCGAAAAGATTTGTCGTACTTGGGCAGCTATGGAACTCGCGGTGTTGGGTATGACGTTGCGTATCTCGTCTATCAAATCAAACGCGAACTGGGACTGTTGAACGATTGGAAGGTTGTGGTCGTTGGTGCGGGCAACTTGGGCAACGCCTTAACAAATTATGCAGGGTTTTCTTCGCGCGGCTTTGAGGTTTCGGCAGTTGTTGATGTTGATTCGGCAAAGGTTGGCAAAAAAGTTGGTGGAGTAGTGGTGCGGCATGTTGATGAACTGTTGTCAATTGTGAACAACGACAAAGTCAGCATTGGAGTCATCGCCACGCCACCAGCGTCAGCCCAACGTGCTGCAGAGTTGCTTGTTGCTGCTGGCATCAAATCAATTCTGAACTTTGCTGCAACGGTGCTGACAGTACCGAGCGACGTGTCGGTTCGAAGCGTTGACTTGGGCATGGAATTGCAGATTCTCGGCTATTACGAACAACTCAATAGGCCTGGCGCATGTCAATAGTTGTTCTTGGAGTTAATCATCGCTCGGCGCCACTTGATGTAATCGAACGCGTTGCTGTGGCCGAAGAGTCACTCACAAAGGCGTTGCACAGTTTGGTGTCGCGCGACAATGTGCGCGAAACAGTGTTGCTCTCTACGTGCAACCGTACCGAGGTGTATGTCGTCGCCGAAAAGTTTCACGGTGCGTATGCGGATGTGCGTGATTACTTCTGTGAACTTTCTGGCTTAACGCCAGACGAATTGCATCCGCATTTTTATAGCCAGCACGATGAGGCTGCTGTATCGCACCTGTTTGAAGTTGCATCTGGTCTTGACTCCGCAGTGATTGGCGAAACCGAAATACTTGGCCAAGTGCGTGACGCATGGGATTTGGCTCGTGTCGAGCAGACTTCTCGCACAACACTCAACATGTTGTTTCGCCAAGCGCTCGAGGTCGGTAAGCGTGCGCGCAACGAAACCGGAATTAGCAAATCAACAACGTCGATTTCTCATGCTGCAGTTGAGATGGCCAAAGAGTTACTGGGCACAATGCAGGGCAAGAGTGTTCTTGTTGTAGGCGCAGGAGACATGGGCGCAGGCATTGCCCGGGCACTTTCGAGTGCGGGTGCTGCGTCGGTCACCGTCATGAATCGCAATGTGGAACGCGCCGAGCAACTTGCTGCAACTGTTGGTGCCGTGGTCAGCCCAATTTCTGAGTTGGCAAACGCTTTAGGGGTTGCTGATGTTGTGTTGACATGCACAGGTGCAACTGAACCGATTATCACGGCAGAGTTGGTGAACTCTGTGCGCGCTACTTCGCCACAATCTCCGCTACTCATCGTTGACATCGCGATGCCACGCGATGTTGAGCATTCGGTGAGCGATATTGCACACGTAACGTTGCGCGATTTGTATGACTTACGCGATTGGGCACAAGTTGGCATCAATGCTCGCAACAATGAAGCCGATGCAGTGCGAACAATCATCGGCGAAGAAGTAGAGCGCTTCACCCAAGAATCAATTGCGCGGCAAGCAGCTCCACTGGTTGCCGAGTTGCACGAACGCGCTGAAAACATTCGTCGCGCTGAGATGGAAAGATTTGCGACTCGCATGTCTGGCTTGACTCCAGAACAACGTGAATTGGTAGAAACGATGAGCAAGTCGGTAGTTGCCAAATTGCTGCACACCCCATCCATCCAACTCAAAAACAGTGCGGGCACACCGCAAGGCGAGCGTATTGCCGCTGCACTGCGCGACCTCTTCGACATCGAATGATTCGTCTCGCAACTCGCTCGAGTGCTCAGGCACGCACTCAAGCTGAGGTAGTTGCAAGCGCAATTTCTTCAGCAACTGGAGAAGCGACAGAACTTGTGTTCGTTGAAACTCTTGGCGATGTAAAGCGGGATGTGCCACTGCACCAGATTGGTGGTCAAGGCATATTTGTGAAAGAAGTACAACAGGCAGTGTTGGATGGTCACGCAGATTTGGCCGTGCACTCAGCGAAAGATTTGCCTTCCCTGCAAACCGTCGGTCTTGTTGTTGGTGCGTGGTGTGCACGAAGAGATGCTCGCGATGCATTAGTTGGCAATACGTTGTCTGGTTTACAACAAGGCGCCACAGTTGCAACTGGTTCAGTGCGCCGACGTGCACAGTTGCTCACCATGCGACCCGACCTCACGTTTATCGATCTGCGAGGCAATATCAACACTCGACTCGGCAAGGTGCCTGAGGGCGGTGCAATCGTCATGGCGGTTGCGGCACTTGAGGTGCTTGATCTCACCGATCAGATTGCACAAATTCTTGACCCAAGTGTTGTTGTGCCGATGATCGGTCAGGGTTGTGTAGCAGTGGAGTGCCGAGTGGGCGATGCCGCAACGCAAACTGCACTTCAGGCGGTTGACCACGCAGCAACTCGTCGAGCAGTTGAAATGGAGCGAGCATTCTTGGCCGAGTTGGGCGCAGGATGCAATATGCCCATCGGTGCACATTTGGACGCACAAGATGTGTTTACCGCATTTATGGCAACGGGTGACACTGCAGCCGATCGTCATGTTGTGCACACGCAGTCGGTCGCTGGTGTTGCAGACCGATTGCAATTAGCTCGTGACATCGCACAGCAGTGCCGAAGCAAACTGCAATGACCAACCTCGCCGGAAAGACAGTTGTACTCACTCGCCCAGTTGAACAGTCGAGCGAACTTGCCGAATTGCTGGCCGAAGTTGATGTCAACGTGCTGTTGGTGCCACTGATCAAAATTGTCGGACCAAGCGATGGCGGTCGCAAACTCAAGGCAGCACTTGAGAATGTTGCAGAGTACGACTGGATTGTTGTTACTTCTGCAAATGGAGCGCAAAGCATTGCAGCATTTCTTCAGACGTTGTTGGCAAGCGATGCACGACGACCAAAAATTGCAGCTGTAGGTGGTGCAACGGCAAAAGCTCTTGGGTGTGCAGCGGACTTTATGCCAAGCATTGCAAATGCTCAATCACTTGTGCGCGAGTTTCCCTATGGCGAGGGGCGAGTATTGCTCGCTCAAGTTGAAAATGTGGGTGGTGTAGTTGACTCATCGGTTGCACGCGGACTTGCCGAGCGCGGTTGGTTGGTAGACGAGGCAGCCGCGTATCAAACTGTGGCGGCAACTCCGAGCGAACAAGAAGTTGAGCAGGCGACTCAAGCAGATGCCGTTGTTTTTTATTCCGGATCGGCTGTGCGCTCTTGGCGTGCGGGTATGGGAATGAAGACGCCAAACGTTGTAATTGCAATTGGTGAGTCAACTGCGCGGGTTGCGCGCAATCTCAATATTCGGGTTTCGAGCGTTGCTGCACAAACAACGCCCAGTGCCGTGGTGGCTGCACTCGTTGAGGTTTTCGAACAACAGCGCCCGTAGCCTTACGGGTATGGCGTTTCCGCAATCTCGCCCCCGTCGTTTGCGACAGAGTCCCGCCATGCGCGAACTTGTTGCAGAAGTGCGTTTGGGCGTCAAAGATCTTGTTGCCCCACTATTTGTGCGCGAGGGCATTACGTCTGCGCAACCAATCTTGTCGCTGCCTGGCGTCGTGCAACACACGCTCGATTCATTGCGCAGTGAAGTAGTACAGCTTGCAGAACTTGGTGTTCCTGGTGTGATTTTGTTTGGCATTCCATCAGTGAAGGACGAGGTTGGCTCTGGAGCGTTTGATCCAGCCGGCATCGTGCAGGTGGCATTACGCGAATTACAAAAAGAAGTCGGCAATGACATGGTGCTGATGTCCGACTTATGCGTAGACGAATACACATCGCACGGACACTGCGGAGTGCTCAACAAGCACGGTGACGTTGAAAACGATGCGACGCTTGATATTTACTGTCGAGCAGCACTTGCGCAGGCAACTGCTGGTGCGCATGTAGTAGCGCCAAGCGGAATGATGGACGGCCAAGTTGGCGCGATTCGTGCTGCGCTTGATGGCGCAGGATTTTCTGATGTTGCGATTATGGCCTATTCGGCAAAGTACGCCTCTGGTTTGTATGGTCCGTTTCGCGATGCTGTTGATGTGCAGATTCAGGGCGGAGGCAATCGCAAG
>WLPO01000073.1 GCA_009698745.1 Actinomycetota bacterium | reverse complement strand
GCGCTCTTGCGAGCGCGACTTCCAGTTGGGGGGTAAACCCCTGCTGGAAACTGTGACCTAGGACATACCCTACGCACATTGTTAGAAAGTTCAAGCATTTTTGACCGTGAATTTTCACGAACCCATTTCGCGGCTTCGCAACATCGCGGCCTGCACTGTTGCTTCGATGGCTGCGCGAATACCAGCCTGCTCTAAAGCCTGTATTGCAGACGCTGTAACACCATTTGGTGATGTCACATTTGCGCGTAACTGCGCAGGTGTCTCGGCGGATTGTTGCAATAATTTCGCCGAACCCACGAGTAACTGGCGCACCAATGCATCGGCAATTTCGGGCGACAAGCCAGCCCCAACGGCAGATGACATCAAGGCCTCTGCAACCAAAAATATGTATGCGGGTCCTGAACCAGAAATTGCAGTCACCGCATCCAACAACGTTTCGTCTACTCGCACCACAGTGCCAACACTGCCCAACACCGACTCGGCCCAAGCCATGTCAGCTTCAACACACTGCGAAGATCCACTGATTGCTGCTGCACCTTCACCGACAAGTGCAGGAGTATTTGGCATTGCTCGCACAACGGCGGCGGTTGCACCAGCGGCGGCTTGCAAAGTTGATAGCCCGATACCTGCAGCGATTGAAAGCACTCGCGTTGCACCAGCTTGCACAAGTGCAGCGCATGTTTCGGCTGCAGCAGGTGGCTTAACCGCAATCACTCCTGCTGTGCACGCAACAATTTTTTCGGAGGTAACTATCCCTGGATACAGCGCGTTTAATTGTGCTCGCCTATCGCTTGATGTTTCGACAACAGTGATGAGCGATGTAGGCCACCCAGCTTTCAATAATCCAGCAACGAGCGCGGCACCCATATTGCCTCCACCAACAAATGTGATGGGAGTGCGAGCCGCCGAATTCATTGTGGTCAGGCTAGCGAGATGCGTCCGAGCCACTCAACCGACTTCCCCGACCGTTAAGGGCTCGGACGCAACCCCTATGTGTGCGGTTAGTTGCCCGATTGGCTGTTAAAACGGCTCGCAAATCCAATCTGTAAAAAGCCTTTGAAATATTGCTCCACAGTCGAATACAGGGTGCCAATTGCTCTGTCGAGCTCGTTTTCATTTAATGATCCAAGTAGCAATTCACCGCGCAAGAAAACAGCATCTTCGGCGCCAATTGAAAAATGCGCTCCAATGAGTTTTTCATTGCGCCGCAGCAACGACTCGTACAACGCTTCGGCGTTCTCTTCGGGGGCCGGCATCACATACGTCTCATAGCGCAATGTTCGCTGACCCAACGTCAGCCATACCGTCGTGAATTCTTTTTCTTCGCCCTTCATACGCACATACCAACGGATATCGCCGTCGACACTTCGATCTACAGCGAGGATTGCAGCATTGTTCGCCTGCAGATGTGCCAACCAACCATCTATTTGTTGTTCGATTCGTGCAAGCGCCAAATCGTCAAACAGATCGCTCACTACTTGCAAGCCACCAATTCGCGCTCGAGCAACTGTGCATACACATCGCGCACTGTATGTGCTGCCGATTTCCATGAATACGCCTTTGCGCGCTCGGCGGCTGCGGTGCCCATGGCCAGCGCAAGCAACGAATCGTCGAGCAGTTGTGCAGTGAATTTTGCGAAGTCATCAACTTTGCGGCCAGGCACCAAAAAGCCTGTGCGACCGTGATCGATCAAGCTAAGCAACCCACCTACGCCAGTGGCGACAACCGGAATTCCGCAAGCGCCAGCTTCGAGCGCAACCAATCCAAAACTTTCGCTTCGCGATGGCACCAGCACAACATCGGCAGCGCGATAAAAAGTAGACAACAAGTGGTGAGGCTGTGGATCAAAGAAATGCACTCGCCCTTCCAAATTGTTTTCAGCGATGATGCGTTGCACTCGATCGAGTTCGGCTGCACCATCTGCACCGCTTACGCCACCGACAACTACAAGTTGCGCATCTTTGCGTCCAAGTTGGGCGAGTGTTTGTACTGCAACATCAAGGCCCTTCAACGGTTGAATGCGACCGACAAACAACAAAATTGGTCCACCGCCAAGTCCGAGAGCATGTCGAGCACCACGGCGGTCTCCAGGAGAAAAGAATGCGCGCTCAACACCCGGTGCAATAACCTCAATCGTTCCTGGCGCACTGCCGTACAACGACTCAAACTGCGAACGCTCTTCAGGACAACTCACACAAATTGCATCTGCGCAGCCGATAATTTCTAATTCGGATTTTTCACGCACTGGGGACTCAATGTCGCCACCGAGCCCTTTGACGCGAGCAAACGTATGAAATGTGGTGACCAGAGGCAAATTTAATTCGTGCTTTAAGCGGTGGCCAGCCATACCGGACAGCCAATAATTGGCATGTACCAAGTCTGTTCCACCATGTTTCTGCAGATGCCAAGCAACCGAATCCGTAAATTCGTTAACCACGCCGAGCATTTCTTCTTTCGGCATATCAACGTCGCCGGCGCGCACATGCACCACGCGATGATTCGGCTCAACCATGACAACTTCAGGAAGTCCGGTTCTCCACGCACGTGTATATGTAGTGCAATCAACTCCGCTGCTGGCAAGTGACGAAACGAGTTCGCGCACATACACGTTCATGCCTCCACCATCACCCACGCCCGGTTGGGCGAGCGGCGAGGTGTGCATTGAGAGCACAGCAACACGTTGCATCACCCTTAAAACCTATCTGCGGGGCGCATTGATTTGCGGAGTTGGACGATGAGCCCTATTCGGCAGTGTTCTGAGGGGTGTTGGACGGGCAAGAACTAGTCGTTGAGGAGCGCGTCAACATTTGCGCCACCACTTTTGTATCGCTGTACAAGCGCCGCGGTAAGAGCGTCGATGGTGTCAAACAATGCACGGCGTTCACTTGAGCGCAACAATTCAAACTTGGCAAGTTCATCAATGGCGGTTCGCAAACTTGTTTCATCGAGCGTACGAATCGAACCGAATCCAAGGTCTTCACACAAGTGTTCGAGCTCAAGTACGAGTGGGTGATCACCAGAAATAATGGTCTCACGTGGAGGACGAGCCGAGCCGCCACCGTGTTCTTGTCCAAACACACCAGCAAGATTTGTAGCGACATCCAGCAATGGTTCGTTATCGATGCGTCGGCGCAATTCGTCGCGCGCAATGTCTAGGCGTCCTTGGGCTAGCCGGCGCACAAATGAAACTGCGTCTTCTTGGTGTTGCATCTCAGCACGCTTGGCGCGCAGCTCATCAAGAGAAAGTTCTTCAAACATGTTTGTCACTTGTCGCCCCCCGATACTGGTGGAAGAATCGCTACTTCGTCAGAGTCTCCAACAACCGAGGTGCCGTCGGCTGACTCGCCATTGACCCACACTCGACATGATTGCAACACCGTCGCAAAGTCTGCCCCAAATCGGGCAACTGCGCCTGCCAATACCTGGTCGACAGTGTCGCCGGGCATTGTGTCACGAGCAGTTCCAGCCGCTTCACGGGCCGAGGCAAACATTCGCAGTTGAACCACGTACTCATCGTATCTTTTACGACTACCCTGCGTCCCTGTGTCTGCAAACGACGTCATTGCCCATCTACTGGTCATCCGCCATGGCCAATCGGAGTGGAATGTGCAAGAACGTTGGCAAGGGCACGCCGATATTGAGTTGACCGAGGCCGGAATCAACCAAGCAAGACTTGCAGCCGAACGACTCGGCACCTTTGACTACATCGCATCGAGTCAGCTACAACGCGCGTTGCACACTGCGCAGATTATTGCCGAAACCCACGGAGTCGGCCCGGTGGTTGTTGACGAGCGACTGCTCGAATCCGATGTGGGTCCGTGGCAGGGTTTGACTCGCCACCAAATTGAAGCGCAATGGCCTGGATACTTAAACGACCGACGCAAACCAGATGGCTTTGAGTCAGATGAGTCGATTGTTGCCAGGTCGACTGCCGCATTTTGCGACATCGCGGCATCGTGTGTTGCAAGTGCAAGCGAAAGTATGCCAACAGCACTCATCGTCAGTCACAGCGGAGTCATTCGCACACTGCGGCATGCGCTTGGGGCACACAATCCAAAGTTGCACAACTTGGGTGGATGTTGGTTTTTTGTGCATCGCAACAATCGCATCACTGCTGGTGAAATTGTTTCTGTGATCGGTGACGTCTCTGGCGATATTGCACCAACTGATTCGTTGTAGAATTACTACACATGCTCGCTCGAATCTTCAACCGTCTGCTTGACGATTCTTTTGAGCCAGAAATTCGCCGCAACATTTCTATTGTCACGCTCGGTCGACTGGTCGCAAATGCCTGCTACCGATTTGCTCCACCATTTTTGGCCATTATCGCCAAAGACTTCAATGTCTCGCTCTCCGATATTGGCGTTGCGCTATTTGTTTCCGAGTTGTCAGGCTTCGCGTCACCATTCGCTGGTCGTGTTGTCGATCGTCTCACCCATCGCAATGCAATGGTCATTGGACTTGTTGGCACATTGCTCGGTTGCACCGTTGCCGCAGCCGCCCCAGGTGTTGTTTGGTTTGCGGTTGGGGTGACCGTTCTTGCACTCACAAAGCAAAGTTTTGATCTCGGGCTTGGCGCATGGATTGCAGATCATGTTCCCTACCAACAGCGCGGTCGCATCGTCGGTCTCACCGAAACTTCATGGGCGCTTGGGCTGCTCATTGGTGTGTCGCTCATGGGGCTCATCACAGCAGCAACTAACTGGCGTATTGGATACCTGTTCGGAATCATCTGTCTTGCCTTAGTTACGGCTCCAATTGCAAAACATGTCAACTCGGAGCCACGCGTTGTCACACCCCATGTTCAAGGTGACAAAACACGCGTGCAAGGACGAGGTTGGCTTGTCGTAGTCACCATGTTTTGCATCATGTCATGCGCACAGAGTTTGTTTGTCACGTTTGGCGCTTGGTTGCAAGATCAATTTGGTTTTGGTGCTGCACGTCTCGCCGCAGTCGGTTTTGCACTCGGTGCTGTCGAGCTTTTCGCATCGTTAAATAGCGCACACCGCACTGACGGTTGGGGTAAAGAACGCTCGATCGCGGGCGGCGCACTTCTCATCGTGCCTGCAGGTATCTTGCTTGCACTTGCATCGACCAACATCGTGCTTGGTCTTATCGCTGTCGGTATGTATTACCTCGGATTTGAATTTGCGGTCGTGAGTTTGTTGCCCATTGCAACTCAACTTGTGCCAAATAGCCCTGGTATGGGTTTGGGTTGGGTGCTCGGCGCCGGCACGCTCGGTCGTGCAATCATCGCCATTGTCGGTACACGCGCATACGAAAAATATGGAGTTGACGTGCCCGCACTCATCGGTTCAGGCTTCGGCGTACTTGCCGCGATCTCTATTCTCACCTACAAAAAATTGGGTGAGACGCACTAACCCCGATATGCGTTAGTGATCGGCAGACGTCGATCTTTGCCGAATGCTTTCAATGTCACTCTCACACCAGGTGGGCCCTGTCGTCGTTTGTATTCGCTCAAGTCAACAAGTCTGCTGATCCGACGCACAAGTGCTTCGTCGTGTCCGAGCGCAATGATCTCTGCAGCAGTTTGGTCTTGCTCTACGTACATTTCAAGAATTACGTCGAGCACGTCATACGGCGGCAACGACTGATCATCGCGCTGGTCGGGGCGCAGTTCGGCAGACGGTGGTTTTGTGATCACGACTTCAGGGATTACTTCGCGCGCATGTTTGCTATTTATATAACGACACAATTCGTACACGCTTGTTTTGAGCAAGTCCTTAATGACTGCATAGCCACCAACCGAGTCGCCATACAGAGTGAAATAGCCAACTGCGAGTTCGCTCTTATTGCCGGTTGTGAGCACCATCCATCCAAACTTGTTCGACAACGCCATTAATGTGGTGCCGCGCACCCTGCTCTGCAGGTTCTCTTCCGTCAGGTCTTGTGGCCGACCGGCAAAACTCGCGGCGGTCATCTGCAGGTAAGCCTCGAATGCTGGCTCGATCGAAATCGTTTGCATGTCGATACCCAAGTTCTGTGCAAGTGTCGCAGCATCAGTGCGCGAACCTTCACTCGAGTATCGAGATGGCATCGACACACCATGCACATGACTTGCGCCAAGCGCATCCACTGCAATTGCAGCAACTAGTGCAGAGTCAATTCCGCCAGATAATCCGATCACCACATCGGTAAAACCATTTTTGCGCACATAATCTCGCGTGCCCAATACAAGTGCGCCATAGATCTGTTCAATGTCGCTCGTTGGCGCCGCAACACTACCCATCAACTCAACCTCGCGCGGCGCAACAACCGGCAGCAATTCTTTTATCTCTGCGTTTGGGTCTCCGGCCGCACGAGGCACGACAACATCAACGAACTGC
>WLPO01000072.1 GCA_009698745.1 Actinomycetota bacterium | reverse complement strand
TGCGTACTGCAACAAAACCAGACAGCCAAGATGTGTGCTTCATTAGTAAGACTGGCGGGCGCGAAACATTCTTGGGCAACCGAATTCCGTTTCGTCCTGCACAAGTAGTAAACGAAGACGGCTCGGCAGCGGGCAGAGTCGAAGCACTTGAGCTCGTAACGATTGGTCAGCGCAAGGGTCTTGGTTTGCCAGGTGGTGGGCCAAAGCAATACGTCGTCGACGTCGATACACCAAATGCACGTATCACGGTGGGCGACGAGTCAAAGTTGTTTTGCACATCGGTTGTCGTCAACAACATCGTGTGGTCAGATGCGGCTGATGCACAACGATTGCGCGTCAACACTGACGTGCTCGTGCAGTCGAGTGCTCATGGTGCAGCAATTTCTGCAACCGTTGAAGTGTTGGGTGATGCAGAGGTGCGCTTGACATGGCGCGAACCACAGCGACGCATTGCGCCGGGCCAAAGTGTTGTGTTGTACGAAGTAACAAACAGCTTTGTTCTTGCCGGTGGGATTGCTTGCGCAAACTAAAAGCGTTTGCAGTAGTAATTGGATTATTGGCCACGACAGTCGTAGCGCAATCTGCGCACGCTCAGTCAAACACGCCATCTCAATCCTCGTCATTTCTTGAGAGGCGAGTGATCGGAACATCGGTGATGGGAACGCCGATAGAAGCCATTCGGCTCGGCACAAAAGGTGGAGTCGTTGTCGTCGTTGTTGGCGTGATTCATGGCAATGAAGCCGCAGGATTATTGATCACCGACACACTGCAAGGTTTAGAAGTTCCGAAGGGGATTGATTTGTGGGTAATTCCCACCATGAACCCCGATGGCACAGCTCTCGATCAACGCGGCAATGCCAATCAAGTCGATCTCAATCGCAACTTTCCGTACAACTGGAAAAAGATGGGCAAGCCGGGGTATTGGCAATTTGCTGGCAAAAGCAAAGCGTCAGAGCCAGAGACCAAAGCAGTGGTTGCATTTATGCGCGAGATCAAGCCGGCACTGGGTATTTGGTATCACCAAGATCTCAACATCATCTCGCCGGGCAAAGGGCTCGAGGGCAAAATGCGTTCCACCTATTCACGGCTCACGGGAATACCGATCAAGCGAATTACGGGCGGCACCTATACGGGCGTGGCTGCCACATGGCAGCGCCGAAGCGTGAAAGACGGCATGGCATTCGTGGTTGAGCTGGGAGAAACTCTCGGTTTGGCCCAGGCACAAGTGCACGCACACGCTGTGATCAACATTTCGATGCTGTTGCGAGACGCTCCATCAAGCAAACTAGGCAAGTGAAAATAGAGAAGAAGCGCGCCCTCATCCTGATGGGCTTCGGCGTCGGTGCCGGCTTATTGTCTGGCATGTTTGGTCTTGGCGGCGGCATCATCATTGTGCCTGGCCTGATGTTTGCACTCAAGATGGATCAACGCCGCGCGCACGGCACTTCGCTTGGCGGAGTATTTCTCATTTCGTGTGCAAGCTTTTTGACATATTGGAAACACGATGAAGTGAATTGGCACATTGTGCTGTGGCTGGCGCTCGGTTCGGTCTGTGGCTCACTGATTGGTGCGCGTTTGTTGGCAACGTTGTCAAAACGGACATTGACCATTTCGTTCATTGCGGTACTTGTGATTGCAGGTGTGCGCATGTTTTTCAAGATCGATGCATCTGGGGTCATGGTGATCAATGCACCGACCGCTGCGTGGCTTGTTTTTATCGGAGTGATCGTCGGAGCGATTGCAGGCATGCTCGGCATCGGTGGCGGACTAATGACTGTTCCGATTCTGGTTGTGTTATTCCATGTGTCGCCAGCACTTGCTAAAGGAACATCGCTCGCTGTAGTTATCCCTACGGCTTTCTCGGGAACTCTCCAGAACTTTAGAAATAACAATGCCGACCTTTCTGCTGCAGGCATTGTGAGCATCACCGGAATAATCTCGGCAATCGGCGGAAGCTGGGTGGCGACACGAATGGATGATGTTATTTCAAACTTTTTGTTTGCTGTGCTCTTGATTGTGATCGCAGCACGAATGTTGCTGCAACTTCGAAAGACGAGTGCTACGGCAATAGCCGAGTAATACCTACCAGCGCTTCGTACTGGTCAACTTCGTTATACATGTGGGCCGAGATTCGTACATAACTGTTGCCGCGCACTGTCATGCATGCGACCTCTGCGTTGAGTTCAAGGCCACAACGTTCGATCAAAGAATTAACTTGTGATTTATCGAGAGGCGTCGCTGTCGGTAATTGAATCATGCGCATCCACGGTGCTTCGATGGCTCCTCGTAAATGATCTTCAACACCCCATGCTGCTCTTAATAACGCAGCAGCACCATCGGCAACCCCACGGTTGTGGGTGTTGCGCTCTGCCCAACTCCACTGTTCTTGAAATGCAATAGCGGCAGGTACACAGAGATACGCCGAATAATCGCTGGTGCCTTGCCACTCAAACGATGCGGGAAAACCTTCATCAAAACCCCATGAAGGCGCGAGTGGATTCATTAATGCCGCGATTTCGTTGGACCCACAAATCAGTGCAGCGGCTGGGCGTGGCGCGCAGAGCCACTTGTGCAAATTGCCCACCCAGACATCGAACCCAACGGGAAGTGGCTGCTCGAGCATGCCAGCTGAGTGCGCTGCATCGATAACGAAACGAATGTGTGGGTGAGTGGCACGCAGCAAAGCAATGATCTCGCTAACAGGCAACAACACACCGGTCTCGGATGTGATGTGATCGAGCACAACGATTGTTGACGCGTTGTCGGCAGGCATAAGCGCACGAATGCGCGACGAAATGACTTCGGCGCTCACATCGGTTGGGTACACCAAGTCGACAACGCTGTACGTTGCATTGCTGCGAAAGGCAATGTGTTGCATGCCCTGCAGCACGCCTCCGTATCCAAGCGATGTTGCGATCAAATGTGCCTGCTGTTTTTGTGCATTGGCATCGTCGACCAAAGCCTGCACTGCAGTAACTACGCCTTGTGACGCATTGGGCACAAATGCAAAATGTTCTGGAGCTACGCCAAACCAATAGGCGACAATGTGTCGAGCCTCAACTAGTAAGTCGGGCATTTCTGAACGAAACCATCTGTTTGGGTTTGCACTCGCACGATCTTGAAATGCATTTTGTACTTCTTGCACGCGAACCGGCACACTTCCGTAGCTGCCGTGATTGAGATACGCAATTGATTTATCGAGTTGCCACAGTTGTGCCAATTGATTGTGCTGAATCATTGTCTACAACCTATTGCAAGCGGGCAATTGTCTCGGAATGCAAGATGCCATTGCTGCTTATCGACGAGTCTGCACGCCAGTCGGCAACACCAAAGCGATTGGTAATGGTGCCACCGGCTTCTTGCAGGATGGGGTAGATGGCCGCATTGTCGTATGGCTGAAGGCCGATCACGTCAACAGCAACATCAATGGCACCTTGTGCGACGAGCATGTGTTGCCAAAAATCTCCGAAGCCACGAGCACGTAATGCTTCGGTTTGTAGCTGCACCAACTTTGGGATGCCTCCAACTGCTTGCCAACCGGCATTGGGCGTTGTGCTCACGTGCGCCTCCGCAATGGTTTGTGTTTTTGACACGTATATACGTGTGGCATCGCGACCAGCGTTCGAGAAGAATGCGCCGCCGCCAGTAGAAGCCCACCAACGAAACCCCATGGCCGGAGCAGAGACAATGCTCAATACAGGCACGCTGTTGTGCACCAATGCGATGAGCGTTGCCCACACAGGTACGCCGCGCACAAAGTTGGTGGTGCCATCGATTGGGTCGATGACCCACTGGTACTCGGCATCGGCTGGCCCGGACACACCAAATTCCTCGCCATAGATGCTGTAGGCGGGTCGCTCGGCCGTGAGCACTTTGACGATGGCTTGCTCTGTTGCGCGGTCGATCTCGGTGACCTCGCTGTTGTCGGCCTTGCGCGAGACCCCAAATTGGCGACTCGTAAACCCAGAAAGGCTTACCCCATCAGCGATTCGGGCTGCCCGAAGGGCAAGATCCAGATCCGATTGAAGAGGCGACACCGGGTGAAGTGTAGATGAACGTTGGGTTTTATATAACAAATCTTTAATGAGGGCGATTACCGTCCAAGGGGTGAGATAACCCTCACTTCTAGGAAATTCTGATTATGATTGAAAGATAATACTAATTCAATTTGTAAAAGTCATAAATTGCACCGATGCGGGGAGGCACCGATGAAGGCAGGAAAAGTTTTAACCATGAAGGCAGTGGCTTTAGGAGTCGCTGTGATGTTTATTGCCGCGTCTTGCGGCGGTAGCGACTCTGCAAGTGGCGGAAAGACAAAGAACTCTGCTTTGTGCTTCCCTACCCAAGCGGATAAAGATGCAGCAATCGCAGATGCTCAAGCAGCACTGGATGCAGCAAACGCAACAACTACGAGTGGTGCTTTCGGCGGTTATCGCAGGCCAGCAGTGCGTTCAATGTCTGGAGAAACCACTGTCCCACCAGAATCAACGGTTCCTGCAGTAGCCGCATCTGTAGACACAACTGTCCCAGCTCCAACTGTTTTAGATTCGGGGGCAAATATCCCGATGCTCGAGCAAGCACTGCTTGATGCCCAAAACCAGCCATTGTGCGATGCAACATCAGACACAACAGCAACTAACGCTTCTGCTGGTGGCGCAGTTTCGTATCAAGTCGACGAAACTTGTCACGCACCTGACTCGCAATCAATTGTTGATGCTGCAGTCAGTGGCGACCGAAGCACGTTGTCAATTGAGGCCTCAAACTTCATCTTCGGCAACCCATGTGGTGAAACCGTCAAGCATTTGTCAATTACGCTTGCCTTGCGAGACAGTGCAACAGACACTGTTTACAATTTTTCACAAACAGTTTCCGAATGGTCAATCTGGGATTTTGTATCCCCAGAGGGGTCGACAATTGATTCTGTTGTTTTTGCCTCATACGGAACGCCTGTAGAAATTCCATCTTCAGAAAACACCACTATTAGTGGGCCTGCAGAAACCAGTTTGGTGTGGAGTGAATGGGGAACCATCAAAGACGTACTTCCAGTGGTTTCATTTTCATTAGCAATTCCAGATGGTGGCGGGATCATTGAAATTCGTACGCACACAAAAACACCGAACGAATGGATTGGCGAAACCTCTGCAGAGTGTGGAGATAATTTGGCCGATTCTTGGATCATCATTACTGATATGAACAACGGTCTTATTGCGCAGGATGACGATTCTGGTATGGGCATGGAGCCATGCAGTTACTGGGCTTCCTACCTGTACTCAAGGGTTGAAGCAGGCAACTACAACATTTTGGCTACGAACTATGGCGCTTTCCATGGATTTTACTGGGAATGGGATATGGCGTACGACCTTGACTACCGCTTTGGCGCACAAGTTGCAGGCGTAGCAACAGTTGACACGGTACCTGCTGCGGACACCACGATTGCTGCTGCGGACACCACGATTGCTGCTGCGGACACCACGATTGCTGCTGCGGACACCACTGTTCCTGCTGCAGGCTCTTCGGTTCCTGCTGCGGTCGACACAACGGTGGCTCCAAGTTCTGTACCTCCAGTGACAGATCCGGCACAAGTTCCAGTTGTGACGGTTCCTTTGCCAGTTGTGGTGCAATTGCCAGTGAATCCTCCGATGCCGATCATTGAAACCGTTGAAGCAGCCACGCTCCCAGTTGCTGATCTCATTAGTCAGACACCAGTGGCAGTTCCAAATATTTCAACCATGATTTGTGACGCAGAGTGCATCACAGCAATGTTTGTTGCTGCAAATCTTGACAGTGGAACGCTGACAATCAACGGCGTGCAAGCTTCATATGGCGCTCAGCGTATGAAAGTTCCAGTACAGGGCAAACAAGGGACAATTACTGCCGTTGTAGCTTCTACTGATGGAAAATCAGTCCTGGAAGTTTCGAGCAAATTCGATCGTGCCGTCGAGTATCCAGCAGCAAGTTCAAGCATGGATTCGGCAGATGGAAGCACAGCTGCAACATCCGGATCATCAAAGTCGATTTACATCTATGTGTTAATCGCACTCTTGATCTTGGTGGCTGTTGGCTACATGCGCCGCAAGAAGGCAACCGAAGCAAAGTAAGTTCGGTCAAGTAATTCGTTTACGAACGGGCCCACAGCAGCGATGTTGTGGGTCCGTTTTTTATTATCAAAACCCTTGTAGATATTGGCTTATAGACCTATATTTAACCCATAATTAAAATTTAATTTGAACACGCCAAAAGCGAGATTCGGCTGGCTGGTTTTCAGGAGTTCTGAGTGATTCAAAAACTGCGGTTTACCAAGGTTGGGCTTTTTGGTATCGCTGTTGTTTTGTTGTTGGCTTCTTGTGGTGGCGGTGGTTCTGGCGGTGGTGCTCCGGAGTTGGTGGAGGCTGTTGCTACGACGATGAGGCCTACGCCTGATGGTTATTCGTTTGCGAATTTTGCTGCCAAGGGTTCTCCTGAGGAGTTTGGTGGCGCTGATTTGGTGGCGATGTTTGGTGAGGGTGCGTGTGTTGGCGGCGTGAT
>WLPO01000071.1 GCA_009698745.1 Actinomycetota bacterium | reverse complement strand
AGAGATACGAAATAGCTGGTGTCTCGCCAACAGCGATCACTCGGTAAGGATTTTCGCTTACTCCTTCTCTCAGTAACGTCGTCGTGTACAGGCGATGGAATGTTTCTCACCGCTTTTCCACTACTTGCTGCTCTGCTCACGAGAGATCCTGTTCTTATCTCGGGCATCACCATTGCCACGAAGCTTCCATGGTTGTTGTTCTCGCTCTTCACCGGTGCTATTTCTGACAGAATGGACCGCCGCCGACTTATGATCGGGGCAGATATCACACGCTGTGCGATTGTTGTTTTGCTTGCCGTAACGATCATCACCGATCATTCAAATATCTGGGTCCTTTATGCCTGTGCTTTCTCGCTTGGAATATGCGAGACACTTCACACCAACTGCGCACAAGGCATCTTGCCTGACATTGTTGAACCGGATCAATTAATGATCGCTAATGCAAAATTCACCAGTGCGCAGGTAACTAGTGCGCAATTTGTTGGCCCGTCACTTGGCGTCATCCTTTTCAATACAGCAACTGCATTACCTTTTGCGGCCGATGCGATTACATTCGCGGGTTCTGCAGCTCTGATTAAAGCTATACCGAACGTGCATGGTGTTGAGGCCCCAACCACCAAGCTGCGAGACGACATGCTCGACGGACTTCGGTTTCTTCGCGATAATCCAATTCTTCGTCGGCTTACGGCAATACTTGCAACACTTAACTTTTTCTACTTTGCAGCCGCAGCATTGCTAGTTCTTTACACATCAGACTTGCTACATAGTGGTGAACTCACATTTACCGCCTTATCGGTAGGCGCCGCACTCGGCACAGTTGCGAGCAGATTTATTGTTTCAAGATTCTCAACTCGGTTTGGCTCAACCGGCACAATCACACTTGCACTCTGGGTATGGGCAGTTTCTTCGGTTGGAATTGCATTCACATCAAATCGGTACGTCGCAATTGCGAGCTACGTCATCCTGGGTATTGGAAACGGATTGTGGACGATCATCAACACAACTCTGCGTCAACAACTCACACCCGCACGAATGCTTGGTCGCATGAATGCTGCATTTCGCACTGTCTCTTGGGGTGTGGTTCCATTTGGTGCGGCATTCGGTGGAGTCGCCGCTCGGTACCTTGGACTTCGTGGTCCATTCATAGTCTTTGCCATAGTGATGGTTGGTAGTGCTGTATTTGCACGACCAATTTTGAAGCCACTCAGTTCAGAAGTAATTGGTACTACAGTCCGTACATGAACGTCAATGGCTACAAGATTGAGAATGGTGCCGATCTTCAAAAAGCCAATTTGAAGCATGCGTATCTCAAAGGTGCAGAACTGTCTGGCGCAAACCTCTCGAGCGCAAACCTTGCGCTCGCTAATCTTTTTGAGGCTGATCTCTCCAACTGCAATCTTGCAAACGCCGTTCTCGATCATGCCGATTTGTCGGAAGCTGATCTTTCGGAATCCGATCTCACAGGCGCTAACTTGCACAATTCATATTTGCGCCACACGCACATGATCTTTTGCAACCTCACTGGCGCTGTGCTCGATCATGCAGATCTCTCACATGCCGACCTAACTGGAGCAAATCTCACAAATGCCAATCTCACTGGCGCAAACATGACAGGTGTGGAACTTACGGGAGCAACAATGCCCGACGGTTCATTACACGACTAAGCAATTCGATTTAGCCGCGCGGTAAACGCAATTGAGTATTCCCACACCAGTTGATCGCCTTCGAGCCAGCGCTTTACCTCGACTGGCATTCCATGTGGTCGCATGATCAAAACACCATCTTCAAATGTTGCGGATACTTGCAACGGAGTCGAGAAATCGATTGCCATCACATCGTGCAAACCATTTTCAAGAGTGCCATCACACGATGCGAAGTCATGTATCACACCACCACCTAGCACGATCACACGGTTACCCGATTGTTCGATCCTCTCAAAGTGATTCCAAAGATGATGATCTGGTGGAGCAGCTACCCCATTGACCAACAATTCTGCGACCTTCCAAGTGCCACGCAAATCAGGTACACCATCTGCTAATGCTTCATTGTCATCAAGTATCTGTGGTGGAAGATCGCGCAAGTATCGGTTAAGTGACGTGTCTCCATAACCACCGACGGGCGTATAGACGGTTGGTGCATTGCTACTCACCAGTCTCTCCATCAACAAACTCGCGCAACAGATCTGCGTGACCATTGTGTCGTGCATATTCTTCGATCATGTGCACAATGATCCAACGCAAGCTTGGCGAATCACCATTCGGCCACTTACGTTTTGCCAACTGTTCCAACCCACCACTTGCAAGTGCCGTCTTCGTAATTGCGCGAGACAAATCAACTGCCTCAAGCCACTGGCCCATCAGTTCAGCGGGCGTATCATTTGCGGCTGACTCCCACTCCCAATCTGGCTGCGCTGTCCAATCAATTGAACGCCATGGCTCAAGTCGTTCATTGTCGGGCAACCAGCGGGCAAACCATTCGTTCTCGACGAAGGCCATGTGCTTCAGTAATCCACCAAGTGTCATTGACGAGGCCGCGATCTTGGTTGAGAGGCCTGCGGCATTTACCCTCTTGCACTTCCACTTCAACGTCGCACGCTGATAGTCAAGAAACCCTAAGAGTGTTTCAACTTCTCCTGCGGCTGGTTCGGGCTCTGGTCGCCCGTAATCATCAATCGTCACCATCGTGCAATCCTTATTGAAAACTGACTATTTTTGCAAACGCGAAAGTCGAAGACCCCATGTAATCAATGCAACGCCGATCAATGCTGCAGCAATAATCGGCGCGAAAGCTCCAGTTGTAAGCGTCGCGGCAAGTACTACGCCCCACACGCCAGTTGAAACTGCCGTTGCAGATGCCAACAGTGCTTCAGAACGTTTGTACGCGAGCAGAAAAAGCAACGCCGAAATTGAGAGACCCACAACAGCAACAAGCTTGCCGCCAGAAGAGCTCTGCATCACCGACCCAACACCAACCACTATGAGCGATGCAACCAGAGGAGGCAGGCTCGGCTTGATACGCCCAAAGATTGCGCCGAGTGCACTGACAACACCAAATACGCAGAGCAACAATCCTGTTGTCTGCTCATTCAAACCAATAGCTTCACTGACAAGTCCAATAAACACGGCCAACTCGCCGATCATCGCAGCAACAGCGATACCACTCTTTGTACGCCTAAACCACAGAAATGACCACACCGCCGCGATGCACGACCCGACTGCACCAGTCGTCGAACTGACATCGTTGGGCAACAACACAACTACTGCGATCCCAAACGGAATACCTGCAAACGAACCGATGATTCCCGCCAAGAACGCGAGTGGTTTCGAACGTCGCACCAAGAGTGCAATTGCTTCAGTGATTGCGCCCAGCACCAGGAGCACGAATGCAATGAGCAACTGCGATGGATCTGGACCAAGCACGCGAACTGTCACCGCAAATAATGGTATTAACAATACGATCGATCCAAGCACCATCAAAGCAATCCGCATAGGAAAGCCTTGTTGCTTATGTTCGCGAGTGAAGTCAAGCGCGATAAGTCGATCACGCAATTCTTCATCGATAATTCCGCGCTCTTGCGCGACTGCGAGGCCGTCTTCCCATTCGCCCATCAGCTACACGCCGATCCTGTCAAGACCATGACCCAACCATAACGCATTGCACTACTTCACGCTTACGCACATCGCAGCGATCAACCATCACAAGTTAGAGCTGTTCCAAGATGCACAATATAGAAGTGCCCGACGACAACGCATTCCGAGGTTTTCCACCTCCATCTAATCCCCTACCTCTGTCTCAAAACAAGCCAAGAAAACGTCGTTCCCCAATTATTTTTTGGGGACTAGTTTTTGGATTTCTTCCAATTTTGATTCCACTTTTGGCATCATCATTTATTGACGATGCATTAAACGAAGGTTCTAGCACCCTCGGCGTGTTGCCTTGGCTTACTTTTTTCACTTTGCCAGTCGGAGGTGTCATCATGTTGGTTGGCGCAGTCAAACCCGATGTCGCAAGAATCCTCCTACTTATTGCGGGCGCTGTTTTTGTTCTTTCGCTGATGAATTCTTTACCAGTCGTTGCAGTAATTCTGTTGGCGCTTGGGATAGTCGTCTACAAAAAGACTTGATCATTTATCCCAATAAACAATGGAGGCGACGCCGGGAATCGAAATCCACGAAAACCGTCCTCCACAATCCTGTCTGGCTTTATACAGTCAGATCGTCACTCGTGTTCGGCGTTCAAAGTCCTGCCACTCCCCCAGTTTCCTGATGAGCGTTCACGGGGTCGTACCAAATCCGTACTGAATGATTGGTTCTATCTAGCGCCCCCGGAGGTTTTGAAACTCCGCACATGATTTAGGAAATCGTAGGAGTCGCTTTGCGGGTCATTACGAATCCAACAGCACCGGTAATTCCACCCAGAACAATTAGGACTATAAACCGTGTCACCATCGGGTCGGTAATAAATTGAGCAGCAGCTTCAAGTGCTGCCTTGTTTTCGGTTGAGGACTGCGGGATACGACTACGCGCAATAAGAACAATGCCGAGGAACACAACTCCTCCCGAGAAAAGACGAATCCCTAAGCGCAATATTCGTTGCCATTGCGTAGCAACACTGAGGAACCACGCTGCAACTTGCAATAAGAGACCAATAATGACAAACAACCACGAACCACGTTCAGCCGTATCTCGTATTGATTTGATATCAGTGTCACCTGGCTTACGTTCCACCTTTATGGGATCCATTTTGGGATTCTGATCTGTTGAAATGGACGGGTCAGCCGAGCGAATAGCAGCAATTGTTGCATCACTAAATTTCGAGATGTCGACAGATGCCGCTGGCGCATTTTCGATATAGACCGCATATACAGTGGCAGCAACTTCCCCTGCGAAATCAATAAGGTCCGGATCAGCAAGTTTTTCTTTGACTGCCGTGACAATGAGAGGTCGCGCTACCGAGAACACCAACTTCTCCGTATCATTGTCGGCGCTGTCTTGCAGTTTCTCAATGAGTTTGTCTGCAATCACATCACGAACATCTGGTTGATTCAATGCACTCTTGATTGTGGACTTGGCAGCTGCAGGAGATGATACAAAGCTCATCAGAACCAGGGAAATGAGTCCCAGTCCGAGAAAAACAACACCAAGGCCACCAAGCAAGGTGGCAAACGTACGTCTCACTCGGTGTTTTGGTTCAGAAGTCTTTTCCGTTAATTCGGCTAGTGGTTCTGATGCGGTCATACATCTTCACCATAACAAAATTGAAACTAGTAGCCAGACCGAACCATTAACATCGTTTCGCTAACCAAATGCCGATTTAACCCAATAAACAATGGAGGCGACGCCGGGAATCGAAATCCACGAAGACTGTCGTCCACAATCCTGTCTGGCTTTATACAGTCAGATTGTCACTTGAATTCAGCGTCCAACGTCCCGTTTATCCCCCAAATTTTGGATGAGCGTTCAAGGGGTCGTACCAAATCCATACCAAAAACTTGACCATCAAAGTGGGGTTTACCTGAGTCATTAAAGTCCGAGTGCCGCCTTCAGTTCGGCTTCTGTGATCCCAAGCTTTTTAGCAGCGGAAGGGAAATCTGGAGGCAACTGATTGTTGAACGCATCTTTCAATTCAGTTTCAGTGATGCCGAGTTTTATTGCGGCTGCAGCAAGATCGGGCATCGGGCCCATTGGCGGCATCTGTTGGATCTGCGAGGCATCTACCACACCATGGAAACACCTAATTGACGAAGTTGCATCTGCAGTTCCAGGGAGTACGTAATGGTAAATCCCATTTGGAAATTCTGGAGTAGGACTTGTGATTCCGTTGCACTCGTCTAGTGCAGTTATTGGAACTGCTTTACCGTCTATGTCGTTTGCGCCGTAAATGAGAAACCCATCTAGTGCAATACCAATAATATGAGAAGGTCCTGCGGTGATGTCGACTTGAGAAGTCACACAGCCTGGGAGTCCGTGGTAGTGATAAGCGCCTCCAGTGCCATTCATACCGGGAGTTGGGTGACCAGCGCACTTGTCAACAAAGGACGCAGTAATTCCCGACGAGTCGGTGATTGTGAAATTGCTCGACATGGCGACCGTTTTCCCATCGCCTTCGTAAGGGTTATATAAGACAGCTCCTGAGATCATGACGCCTATTGAACCCAAACTTGTGGAGGTAGTAGTCGCCGAAAATGTTGGAGATGAGGGAATATCAAACGAGTACTTCTGGGCAGACGTTGGATCCTTGATGATGTGTGCAGTTGTTGCATCAGGAACCACTACCCCAGCATTAGGCACCGCGTAGTACGCATCGCGCTCATGATTCGGAATACCGTCTGGCTGAAAATTTATACTGCCGTCGCCATATGTGATTTTGATCGTCGGATTCCAAGCTGCGGCTTTCACAGCGTCCGTGATTTTGACCATCGATACCGCAATCGTTGAATCGGCAGTGGTGGACGAACTCGCACATGCAGATAAGAAAAGAGCAGATCCCATCAGTGCGATGACAAGTTTTGATACTGAACCTTGTTGCTTGCTTTTCATTGCAATTCTCCTTACGTGGGTTGTTCGTCATGACAATATAACTTACCTAGGTAAGTAAATTGTAAGAAAGTCCAGTATCTT
>WLPO01000070.1 GCA_009698745.1 Actinomycetota bacterium | reverse complement strand
GTTTTGGGGGTTTTGATGCGTTGTCACGGATGCCATGCTTACACAGTGGACACACGTGAAGCGAAAACATTGCGAGAGCGTCAATGCAAGTAAGCGACGTGCTGGACGGCGACTGGGATGCCCTTGAGCCCCTGCGAAACCCCGTTCTTGTAGTTGCCCTGCGCGGCTGGTTTGACGTTGCGGGCGTAGCTACCGGGGCTTTGGAGTGGGCCATTCAGGACCGCCCTGTAACCGTGGTTGCTTCCATCGACCCCGACCCGTTTTTTGACTTCACCCAAGAGCGCCCAGAGACTTTTATTGACGAAGACGGCGAGCGCCAGATTCGCTGGCCCGAAAATGAATTTCTGGTGACGCGATTTCCCGATGGCTCACGAGACTTGGTTCTTGTATCCGGCGTCGAGCCACACTTGCACTGGACAACATTTGCCGACTGCATCGTGGAATGTGCGCGCAAACTCAAATGCGATGTTGTGGTAACTGTTGGCGCCACAGCCGACGGCGTTCCACACACACGATCCCCTCTCGTTTTTGGCAGCACTACTAATACCTCGCTTGCACGACGCCTTGGGCTCTCAAGGCCGCAGTATCAGGGCCCTACGGGCGTCGTTGGTGTGATTCACGAACGGCTTGAGCGCGAGGGCATTACGGCTGTGTCGTTGCGAGTAGGTGTGCCCCATTATTTGGGCAATGCTCAGCATCCAAAATCTTCTGCCGCATTGTTGCGCAAGCTTGAGCATGTGTTGGGTGTGCCAACAAGCCATGGCGAGATGTACGAAGAGATTCAGCGCTGGGAAGAATTACACGACGCCGCAATCGACGGTGATGACCAGACCACGAGTTATCTTGCGATGCTTGAAGACGAATATGACCGCCGGGTGGAAGAAAACATTCCTACGGGCGATGCGTTGGCCGCCGAGTTCGAAAAATTCTTGCGCGAACAACAAGATGGCAACGACGACACGGCGTTATAGCAACCCATAAATGCAAAGAGCCCCGACCTTTCGGCCGGGGCTCTTCAACAGGGGGTTATGGTCTTGCGACCACACCTTTACTTCTTGTAATTAGTTACCTGAACCAACGCGAGCTGCGTTGTTCTTGGCAACAGTCAAGATTGCGCCAGTGAGTGGTGCGTAACCCAATGCCTCAGCCTGTGCTGGAGCAAATTGGGTGAGGATCCACTTGAGGTAATCGCCGACTACTGTTGCCTTTGCCGATGCCGCTGTGCGTGCAAGTGCATAAGTAACAGCAACAAATGGGTATGCAGTGGTGTTCGTAGTCTGCTTGAAGTTAAAGGTAACAAAACCCTTCGCGTCAATGTCAGAATCTGCGATCATCGAAGAAGTTGCTGCAGCTGTTGGTGCCACAAACTTGCCAGCGACGTTCTTGACGTTCGCCGAACGAATGCCCTTTGCGGCGCGTGTTGCGTCAGTTACAAAGGAAACCTCGGTGTAACCGATTGCGCCATCCGTGTCTGCAATCAAGTTCGAAACTCCGTCAGAACCAACTCCTGCTTGGAATGATGTTGGAACAACACCACCTGGGATAGCGGTAGTGAATGAGTCGTTTACTGTCCAAGCTGAGTTCAACGCGTTCAACGGCTTGATGAAGTTGTTTGTTGTACCCGAGGTTGATGAACGGTAGACAACCGAAATTGGAGTTGATGGAAGCGTTGGAGTGGTTTCTTGCTGAGCAAATTTGGCAACTTCTTTGCCGTCAACTTTGACGGTGTAAGTAGCAGCAGCGGTGGTCAATGCAATTGCAATTTGACCCTTCTTTGCAACAGTTACGCTCTTCGCAGACTTCTTGGCCTTATCTACAAAGACTTCAACTTTCTTGCCTTTTGCAGACTTGAGAGCTGCTGGAGTCAAGGTCACCGTCACGGTTGACGCTGTTGCGGAAGTTTCTGTCCAAAGTGCGCTTGCACCCTTGAACTTGCTCTTCGTTGTTGAGTTCACCCAAATTGGAGCGGACTTCATATCAGCCAAAATCAGTGGGTCATTCCATTTTGTAATGGTGCCACTAAAGATTCCGGCAATTGTTGGGATACTCAAGTTGAGGGTTGCACCTTTAAGTGCGTCCAAGCGATAGGCAATGGAAATTGCGCCAGAAACGTATGGCACGTAAACCCAAGGAAATGCAGTCGAACCGGATTGCGTTGATGAAACAGCCGAGTCAGTTCCCGCAAAGTCCTGGAGAGTTGCTCCAAAGAATGCAGTCTTGCCTGCACCCGAACCAGTTGGGTTGGCATACGAAACGGAGTGACCTGTTGCAATGCTGTAATCGACCGTGGCTTTTGCTTGGAATGTGGCTGGGAACGTGGCTCCAGTGCCGACAATGGTTTCTGCAGATGCCATGGTGGCAACTGACATGCTGCCAACAACAACGAGTGCTGTGCTGGCAATTATTTTGCGGAAACTTTTCATGAACTCCTCCGAGTTTTTTGGATTGATATTGCGGTGATATTGCTTACGGAGGAAACCTACAAACCGCAGGTATTCATTGGGTAGCGACTCGTCAAACTACGAGTATCAAGCAGATGAACTTTTCGTGAACGGCTCAGCCGAACTTTCCCTGCACGTAATCGGCTGTGCGAGTGTCGGTTGGATTGGTGAACATCTTGCGCGTCGCATCTGCCTCAACCAAAACTCCGGGGCCACCATCAGACAGAAAGAATGCGCAATAGTTAGAAACACGCGAAGCCTGTTGCATGTTGTGGGTCACGATCACCACGGTGATCTTTTCGGCTAACTCGTGAATTGTCTCTTCGATTCGCAGCGTCGAGCCTGGGTCGAGCGCAGAGCATGGTTCATCCATCAATAAGATGGTTGGCTCAACAGCCAATGAACGCGCAATGCACAAGCGCTGCTGTTGACCACCCGAGAGTGAGCCACCGGAAGCATCCAAACGATCCTTTACTTCTTTCCAGAGGCCGGCCCGAGAAAGACATTTTTCAACAATGTCGTCATGATTGCTGACCTTGAGGTTTGCAAGCTTGATACCAGACAAGACATTTTCCCTGATGGTCATTGCTGGGAATGGGTTTGGTTTTTGAAACACCATGCCAATTTTGAGGCGCATTGCTGCAGCGTCAATCTCTGGTGCATAAATGTCATTGCCGTTCATGAGTACTTCACCGGCCATCGCCGCACTTGGAATGAACTCGTGCATGCGGTTGAGCATGCGCAAGAACGTCGACTTACCACAACCAGATGGTCCTATCAATCCGGTTACGCTGCGTTCCGGAAACTGCAAATTAATGTCGCTCAGCACGTGGTGTGATCCAAACCATGCATGGACACCACGAGTCTCGAGACCAAGTGGACGCTCTGTCACTGCGGTTGAAGCACCAGATGTTGTCATTTCATTCATTGTGGTTCCGTTCTCCTTGGAAGTTTTCAATTCAGTTTCAATTCGACTCATAGCAATTACCTCTTAACCCTGTTGCCAAGACGACGGGCAACGACAAAGAGTAAGAAGACAATCACCATCAGAACAAGGGCGCCACTCCAGGCGCGCGCCATCGAATACTCGGTTCCAATTTGGAAAAGCGCAAAGATATACATCGGTATAGATGCAATCTGTCCACTGAAGGGATTGAACTTAAACGAGCTAATGGACTGTGCCGTGAGAATCAACGGGGCTGTTTCACCGATAACTCGAGCGACACCAAGAATTGCAGCAGTCGTAAGTCCGCTGCGCACTGTAGGCAAAACCACCATGAGCGAACTGCGCCACTGCCGTGCACCTAGCGCATAGCTTGCGGCCCGCAAATCTTCTGGCACTAGCTTGAGCACTTCTTCGGCGGTGCGCGCAACTGTTGGCAACATCAGAATTGACAAAGCAAGCGAGCCGGCCAAACCGCTGAATTGCTTGGTTACATCAACGAAAGTTGTAAAAATGAACAAACCAGCGACGATGGATGGCACGCCGCTCATTGACTGAATCACAAATCGAATCATTCGAGTAAGCCGACCGCGAACCTCGGTCAGATACACGCCACTCAATATTCCAAGTGGAAGCGTGATTGCGGTCGCGATCAACACCATTATTGCCGAGCCGATAATTGCGTGCCCTACCCCACCCATGTTGAGTTCGTCATCTGGCGTCGTAATACGCATGTCGCGAAAGAAATACCCAAGGTAAATACCGTGAAATCCCTTAATTACGAGAGAGTAAAAAATAGAGAGCCAAGGTGCAAAAGCAAGCGTTGCTCCGCCTGCAATGACTATAGAAATAAGAGAATTGTTTCGTTTTACACGGTCCTGATTGCGAGTGCGAGCAATTGCAAGACCCAGGAGACCGACGAAAAACAAAAGCGCCCAGCCATCCGGACCAGCAAAACCTGTCAACAACACGATTACAAAACTGACCAAGGCAACTAATGCAGGACCAAACAGATTCTTGAGCGTTTTCGCGCGCGGTTTGACCCACGGTTGAATTGGCGCCACCAAAGTTTCATTTCCGATGTTGCTCATGAGCGATCCTTTGAAGTGCGCTGCACAACGCTCGTTGCGATCATGTTGACCGTGAGTGTGAGCAAGAACAAAACAAAACCAGCAGCGAGAAGCCCTTTGAGTTCATAGGCGGTTGCTTCGCCGAAACGAGTTGCAATCAATGACGCAATGTTTCCGCCTTGTGCTTCGAGAATGTTGAAGTTATAAGCAAACACCAAATTGAGAATCAAATAAACAGCAACGGTTTCACCAAGCGCACGACCCAGACCAAGCATGGCTCCACCAAGAACGCCACTGCGTCCAAATGGCAATACAACAGCACGGATAGCACCCCAACGTGTGCCACCAAGCGCGTAACACGAGTCGACAAGTTCGCGTGGCGTGCGTGAATACACCTCGCGCGAAATTGAAGTGATGATCGGTGCGATCATTGCGGCCAGCACGAGTCCTGCCACAAAAGGCGAACGGCCAAACACTTGCATCTCATTGCTAAAGAGTGGAAACCAGCCCATATAACTATTGAGCAAGTACGACCATCTCTCGGCCATTGACGAAAACACTTGGATGCCCCAGAGGCCAAAAAAAATTGAAGGAATGGCTGCCGCCAAGTCGAGCAGTGAAATCAGCAGGCGCTTGAGGCGCTGCGATGAATAGAACTCAATAAAAAGTGCGCCAGCAATCGAAAGTGGCAAAGCGACGATGAGTGCAATAAACGAAACGATGATTGTTCCAACAAGCATTGGCCCGATTGAAAACTCTGCTGCAGCCGTTCCGTCTTCGCTTCCGGCTGTCCATTTGACTCCAGTAATAAACTTGAAGCCCATGTCGCGAAAAATCTCGGCGCCACGTGCAAACAAAAACAAACCAATGAGCGCAAGAACGATCAGCGAAGTTAGCGCGCCTGCCGTGACAATGCGACGGAAAATGCGGTCACCCAGCGAGTACACAACATGCATCTCGCGCTTTTGTGGCACGATTTGAGGCGCCGAAATTGAACTGGGTTGACTCACCCCAAAAGTGTGTCAGTGCCAGGTAATCCCTAGATGATCGCTAGATGAACAAGGGGTGAACATCCCCAGATGTCTTAAGCCTTGGCGGCTTTAAAACCCTCTTCCAAGTCGGCCAAAATGTCGTCGATTGTCTCGAGGCCTACCGACAAGCGCACCAGGCCTGGGAATACTCCCGTTGACTTTTGCTCTTCTGGAGTCAGCTGGCTGTGGGTGGTTGAAGCTGGGTGGATCACGAGACTGCGCACATCACCGATATTGGCAACGTGGCTGTGCAATGAGAGGCCCGCAACAAACTTCTGGCCGGCTTCGACGCCGCCTTTGATGTTGAATGCAAGCACCGAACCATATCCCTTGCCCTTTCCGTACTTCTTGGCGCGCTCGTGCCACTTGCTGGTGGTGAGACCGGCATAGAACACTTCTTCAACTTGGTCGTGCTTAGCCAGAAACTCGCCAACTTTTTGCGCGTTAGCCCAGTGGCGATCCATGCGGAACGACAATGTCTCGAGACCTTGCAAGAAGTTGAATGCATTGTCTGGTGTTGTTGCCATTCCCAAGTCGCGCAACATCTGCACACGCGCTTTGATGATGAACGAACCGTGACCAAGTGCTGGCCAATATGCGAGGCCGTGGTACGACGGATCTGGCTCGGTGAAGTTTGGAAACTTGTCGTTTTGACCGAAGTCAAACGTGCCACCATCGATGATCGCTCCACCGATTGATGTGCCGTGACCACCGATGAACTTGGTGAGTGAATGCACAACGATGTCTGCACCCCACTCGATTGGGCGAATCAGGTACGGGGTTGGAACGGTGTTGTCGACGATGAGTGGCACGCCAGCTGCGTGTGCAACTTTGCTGATGCCCTCGATGTCAAGAATGTTGTTGCGTGGGTTGGCCAATACTTCGCCGTAGAACAACTTGGTGTTTGGTTGTACTGCTGCCTTCCACTGATCAAGATTGTCTGGGTCTTCAACGAACGTGACGTTGATGCCCAACTTTGGCAACGTGTAGTGAAACAAGTTGTATGTGCCGCCGTACAAACTTGGCGATGCAACGATGTGCGATCCAGTTTCTGCGATTGTAAGAATTGCAAGCAACTCTGCGGATTGTCCAGAGCTCACTGCAAGTGCGCCTGGCAAACCAACTGCAGTCGCAGTGCCGCCTTCGAGTGACGACAAGCGTGCTTCAAGCACACCTTGCGTTGGGTTCATGATGCGCGTATAGATGTTGCCAATCTCGGCAAGCGCAAATAAGTTTTGTGCGTGCTGCGCATCGCGAAACACGTAACTCGTGGTGCGATACACAGGTACGGCGCGCGCACCAGTGGTTGGGTCGGCAACTTGGCCGGCGTGAATTTGACGTGTTTCGAAACC
>WLPO01000007.1 GCA_009698745.1 Actinomycetota bacterium | reverse complement strand
TTGATGCCCTTATTAGCCACGTCGATGAGTGTAGGAGTGTCCATGAAGTTGGTGCCCGAGGTGGGAGTCGAACCCACACGCCCTTTCAGACAACGGATTTTGAGTCCGTCGCGTCTGCCATTCCGCCACTCGGGCCCGAGTGAAGTGTTTATTTAATTGGCTTACTGCGAGGGAACATCGTACCTACCCGCAACAAGTTCTACGCTGTAGCAATAGCAATGCTGTAGAGACACTTTCAGAGACGGGGTCAAACACCGGCCCGGTCACCAAAACAGCCAACAACAAGGCAAACAAACGGGGTTCAGTACTCAATGCTCGCTTTCACATTTCCAGGTCAAGGTTCACAACGCACTGGCATGGGCGCTGCGTGGGTCGACCACGAAAGTTGGGAATTGGTCGGCGAGGCATCCGAAGTGGTTGGTCGTGATGTGGCTGCCCTGTTACTTGATGCAGACGCCGACGAGCTCAAAGACACCCGCAATGCACAGCTGACCACCTTTGTCATGTCACTCATGGTTCTCGATGCAGTGGAGCGCCTTGGTATTGAGCCAAGTTTTTGCGCAGGTCACAGCCTTGGCGAATACACAGCACTCGTTGCAACCGGTGCACTTCGATTTGACGACGGCTTACGACTTGTCGCAGAACGATCGTCGGCGATGCATGATGCGGGCATTGCGCAGCCAGGAACAATGGCGGCTGTTCTCGGTCTTGATGATGAGCAAGTTGAAGTTGCATGTCGACTTGCTGATGCGGATGTATGGGTTGCAAACTTCAACGCACCGGGTCAAGTAGTCATTGCCGGGTCGATTGATGGTGTTGCAAAAGCAACATCGCAAGCAAAAACACTTGGCGCAAAACGTGTCATGTCTCTTCCAGTGTCAGGCGCATTTCATACTCCTTATATGTCAAGTGCACGCGACAGGCTTCGCGATGCCATCGCATTTGCTCGACCTCGTGACACCGAAGTTCCGGTCATTTCCAATGTTGATGCACTTGCTCACGACCATGGCTCCGAATGGGCGTCACTATTGTCGGCCCAGCTGTCATCACCAGTCCGCTGGAAACATTGTCTGCTCGCCCTAGGCGACCTTGGTGTGCGTGGCTTTATCGAATTAGGACCTGGTGGCGTACTCACCGGAATGGCCAAGCGAACCATCGAAGGCGCCAAGACGATCAGTGTTGCTACGCCTGACGATCTAGATGCACTCATCGAATGGATGAATGTATTTTCATCCACTGCAGTGCCACTTGCATCACCTGCACACCAGGGCGAACACCTTTTTGCGATCGAGCGTCTTGTTGTGAGTCCAGCCGCTGGTGTGTTTACGAAGAAAATGTCAGTCGCAAACAACACCCACATTGAAGTCGGTCATGTGCTCGGACATGTCGGCGAAACCGAAGTTCGTTCGCCCTTCGCGGGTATTTTGCAAAACTATATTGCTGTCGACGGCGAACGTTTGACTGCTCATCAGCCAATCGCCTGGCTGAGATCGCATTAGGGTTATCAGTAATGCCACAAATTCCTTCGGGTGCACGCGGTGCAGTTATCACGGGTTGGGGTCGCGCCCTGCCAGACAAAATCGTCACTAACGATGAACTTTCGAAAACTCTCGATACGAACGATGCATGGATTCGCGAGCGCACAGGAATTCATCAGCGGCACATTGGTGGAACTACAGCGGGCCTCTCAGTGCAAAGTGCCCGATTGGCTATGCAAATGGCAAATGTGGATCCCCTCGAAATTGATGCTCTCGTATTGGCAACCACCACTCCCGACCGTGCGGTGCCTGGAACTTCGGCGAGCGTGCAACACCAATTGGGCCTCAAGTGCGGCGCCTACGACATCAATGCTGCGTGCTCAGGTTTTGTTTATGCACTCATCAACGCGCATGGTCTTATTGCTATGGGCGCCAAAAAAGTTTTGGTGATTGGAACCGACACACTTTCTCGGGTAACCGACTGGTCTGATCGCGGCACTGCAATTTTGTTTGCCGACGGCTCCGGTGCTTGTGTGCTTGAAGCTGTTGACGGCCCAGGACAACTACTCGCGTGGGACTTAGATGCTGATGGTTCAGCCGAAGAATTGCTCTATGCCGAAATTGGTGGATTCATCAAGATGGATGGCAAAGAAGTGTTCAGAAGAGCAGTTCGCATCATGGTTGACTCCGCACAGAAGTCCATGGCTATCGCGGGCGTGACAGCCGACCAACTCGCACTTGTCGTACCTCATCAAGCCAATACCCGCATTATTTCCGCTGCATGCGACCGACTCGGTGTACCGATGGAAAGAACTTCCATAGTGCTGCATGAAACAGGCAACACGTCGTCCGCATCAATCCCGCTCGCCTTCTTCGATGCAGCCGATAAGGGTCGCTTGAAGAATGGTGATTTGGTTTTGCTCGTAGGATTTGGAGCAGGAATGACTGCAGCGAGTGCGATCCTGCGCTGGCAGGGTCAGCGGTAGAAAGATCTTCAACATGACTGAAACAACTTCACGAGTAGTACTCATCACTGGTGGTTCTAAAGGTATTGGCTTAGCGTGCGCGCGTCATTTCGCCGCCCTTGGCGATCGCGTTGCAGTTACATACAACTCCACGCCACCTGCGTCAGAGTTTTTTGCAGTCAAGTGCGACGTCACCGATACCGAACAGGTCAACGCGGCCTTTGATGCTGTTGAACAACACTTCGGTCCGGTTCAGGTGTTGGTATCCAATGCAGGCATCACTAAAGACACGTTGATTCTTCGCATGAGCGAAGACGATTTTGCAAGCGTGTTGAACGCAAACCTCACTGCCGCATTTCGTGTTTGCAAACGGGCAACACAAGGCATGGTGCGTGCGCGGTCCGGAAGAATCATTCTGATATCTAGCGTCGTTGGCATGCTTGGATCTGCTGGTCAAGCAAACTATGCGGCATCGAAAGCTGGCCTTGTTGGATTAGGTCGCTCACTTGCTCGCGAACTGGGATCAAGAAGTATCACCGTCAACGTCGTTGCACCTGGTCCTGTAGATACGGAAATGACTGCGGCACTTAATGAAAAGCAGATGCAGCAAATCACCGATGCAGTTCCTCTGGGAAGAACCGCAACCGTGGATGAAATTGCTGGCGTCGTTACCTTTCTTGCAAGCCCAGCAGCCGCTTACATCACTGGGGCAATTATCCCCGTCGATGGTGGACTTGGCATGGGTCACTAGGCGCCAAGTCAAACTCCTTTCGTAGTAACCTGTGTTTTTACAAGTCCGATAACACTTAGCCAGGAGCAACAACATGGACCAGCAACTATTTGACCGTTTTACAAAATGTGCAGTCGAGGTTCTTTCCGTCGACGCCTCAAAAATTGTTCCAACTGCACACTTCTCGGAAGACCTCGATGCCGACTCACTCGACCTCGTTGAATTGGTTATGGCTCTTGAAGAAGAATTTGGTATTGAAGTACCTGAATCCGATCTCGAAGGTGTCGACACAATCGGCAAGGCCTTCGATCTCGTCACCTCCAAAGTCAAGTAAGCGCTTCGAGCGCATATCATGCAGGGTGCCGGCCATCGCGTAGCCATTACTGGGTATGGGGTTGTTGCTCCATGCGGTATTGGCAAGGAACTGTTCTGGCAGGGCCTCTTGGGACCCGGCTTTACTGGTGCCAATTCAATTGAATTCAAGAATTGGGATCCATCGCCCTATTTCGAGAACTCCAAGGAATCTCGCCGAGCAGACCGTTGCGAACAGTTCGCGCTTGCTGCAGCTGGCGAGGCAATGACTCAAGCCGGAGAGCTCCCCTACAACCGCGAGCGCATCGGCACAATCTTGGGAACCGGCATAGGAGGATTGCGCACGCTTGAAGGACAAGTTGAAGTACGCATGGAAAAAGGTGAACGACGTGTTTCTCCTTTTCTCGTACCGATGATGATGTCCAATGCTTCTGGTGCGGCAATTTCCATGCGTTACGGTCTTCAAGGTCCTACAGAAACAATCTGCACAGCCTGCGCGGCATCAACACACGCAATTGGCAACGCTGCTCGCCTGATTGCTTGGGGTCGCTGCGACGCGGTTGTCACTGGAGGCACAGAATCTGCTGCAACAGTTACAGCACTCGCAGGATTCACCAACATGACTGCACTTTCGTCAACATTCGTGACGAAACCCTTCGACGCAACGCGCGATGGCTTCATTCAAGGTGAAGGCGCGGCAATCTTTGTGCTTGAACGACTCGATCAGGCAGTTGCGCGTGGCGCAACAATTCTCGGTGAAATAGTTGGAGCAGCAAGCAACGCCGACGCGTACCACATCACGGCACCTTCACCTGGTGGCGTTGGCGCGACACGTTGCATGCAGCTCGCTCTCGAAGATGCTGGTCTTGAGCCAAGCGATATCAAACAAATCAACGCACATGGCACAAGCACTCCGCTGAACGACAAAGCAGAGTCGCAAGCAATCGCTGCAGTATTTGGTAATCAAGGGCCACCGGTTGTTTCAATTAAGGGCGTAACCGGTCATCCACTCGGCGCAGCAGGTGCCCTGGAGTTGGCAGCAGTGATGTTGTCGTTCGAAAAGAAGCTCATTCCTCCTACTCGCGGAACCACAGTTGTTGATCCCGAGATGTCAATTGACGTCGTGATCGGCGATCCTCGACCATGGCAACCCGGACCAACCATTTCGAACAACTTTGGATTCGGCGGACACAACGGTTCAGTTATCGTCTCGCCTTACGCTGGCTAAGCGAAGCAGTACTCGTTGACTACGCGTCGCAATGCTCGTTGACTACGCGTCAACTACCACAAACAACAATTCGCATTCACACGCAATTTCACCATTGACGCGTGCGACTCCTGCGCCTTTGCCAGCGCGAGCCGACATACGACCGATAGTCGCAGACAATTCCAACGTGTCCCCTGGACCGACTTGTCGTCTGAACCGTGCCCCATCTAAACCACCGAACAGTGGGAGCTTTCCGGCGAATTTTGGGTCACTTACAATTGCCAATGCGCCAGTTTGAGCAATCGCTTCGCACATCAATACGCCAGGCAATGTTGGCCTACCAGGAAAATGCCCGATAAAGAAATCTTCTTTGCCGGTGAGTTTCCAAACTGCGGAGGCAGAAACGCCTGGAGTCAATTCAGTAATTGCATCGACAAACAAAAATGGTGCGCGATGAGGCAAGAGAGCACTTGGTTCTGGGAATGTTGACATTTCGCGTTTCCTTACTTCTTGAGCGATTCAAGCAATCGAAGCGGAGTGTCCTTGGGGGAAATCTTGTACCACGCATGAACGATTTCGCCTTTGCCATTGATCAAGAAAGCTGAACGCTCAATCCCCATGTACTCACGACCATACAATGATTTCTTCTTCCACACCTTGTACTTCTTTGCAACAGAATTGGTGTCATCTGACAGCAGTGTAAAACCGAGCGAATATTTTTCGTCAAACTTCAGCAATTTCGATGGTTTGTCAGGACTAATGCCCACGATCACGGTTTTGCCTATCTGGTCTGCAATGTCACGTAAGCCACACGATTGTTGTGTGCATCCAGGTGTATCTGCCTTTGGATAAAAATACACAAGCACGATGCGTTTAGACAATTTCTTCAGCGAAAAATTCTTCTCGTGCTGATCCAGCAATTCGAATTCTGGGGCTAGCGATCCTTCTTTTAGCATTGGTCGACTGCTTTTCGAACTTCGGCTATGTACTCGCCCACAGCATCGGCATCTTCTTCAATTAAACGCCTCATGACTGAAGCACCCTGCACGACACCATCGGCAATGGTGCAAGCCTCTGCGGCTTGTTGGGCATCTGAAACTCCAACACCGATGAGCACTGGCATCTCCGTAATGGCTTTCAATCTCTTTGCCAAGGTAAGTGCGCTCGTTGCGAGCGTGTCTCGCTCTCCTGTCACACCCAGCAATCCAACCGCATAAACAAATCCCCTGCAGCGATCAATAATTCGCGGAAGTCGATCATCGGGTGCGGTTGGAGCAGCAAGCATCACTGTCTCAATTCCACTCGCATCGGCCGCGGCACACCACAAACCAGACTCTTCGAGTGGCAGGTCTGGAACAATCGCTGCGCACACTCCAGCTTCACGTAGTGAATTTGCAAATCGCTCGTGCCCTGCGTGATGGACCGTGTTGTAGTAACACATCACCGCAAGTGGGATGCCAACATCGACTGATCGCAATTCGTGCAATATTGAAATCGGTGTTGCGCCGCCGTGTAGCGCCGTCTCGGATGCATGCTGAATAGTTGGTCCGTCCATAACAGGATCAGAAAATGGAATACCGATCTCGATTGCATCCGCACCGTTCGCAGCGGCAGCACGAATGGCATCTGTCCAACCCTTGAAGCCCCCGGTGATATAGGGCACGACAAGTTTGTGACCTTCACTTCGCTTTTTGCGCAAATACGCTTCAAGCGTTCCAATGTCCGTCGACATCAAATTTGTCCGTCCAAAATTTCCATCATCTGAGCAACATCTTTGTCGCCCCGACCAGACAAGTTCATCAAAACTGTTTGACCTTGCATCTTCGGTGCTTCACGAATAATCCATGCCATTGGATGAGCACACTCAAGAGCGGGAATGATTCCTTCGCTACGTGACATCACCTGAAAAGCGCTGATGACTTCTTGATCGTTCACACTTGGATACTCGGCGCGGCCAATTGACGCGAGATATGAATGCTCTGGACCTACACCTGGATAGTCGAGCCCAGCCGAAATCGACTGAGCCTCTTGTACCTGACCATGCTCGTCTTGCATGAGGTAGCTACGCATTCCGTGCACAACGCCGGGCATACCCTTGCCAACGGCTGCACCACCAGCAGGTTCAACACCAACCAGACGAGCTTTCGTATCGACAAAGCCTGAGAAAATTCCAATCGCATTGGATCCACCGCCGACAGCCGCAACAACGACATCAGGATCTTTTCCATCAAGTAGCGAGTGACACTGCTCGCTCGCTTCTTGTCCGATCACACTCTGGAACGTACGGACCATCCATGGATATGGGTGTGGTCCCATCACCGATCCAATTGCGTAATACGTATCTTCAACCGTTGCTACCCAATCGCGCATCGCCTCATTGACAGCATCTTTTAGCGTGCGGCTACCGGAAACGGCTGGCACAACCTCTGCACCCAACAGCTTCATGCGAAAAACATTCAATGCTTGTCGTTGTACATCAATTTCGCCCATGTACACCTTGCAGCTCAATCCCAAGAGTGCTGCTGCAGTTGCAGAGGCAACACCATGCTGACCAGCTCCAGTTTCGGCAACAATGCGTTTCTTGCCCATGCGTTTTGCCAACAACACCTGTCCCAACACACTGTTGATCTTGTGCGAACCAGTGTGATTCAGATCTTCTCGCTTCAGTAGCAAACGAATGCCTAATTGTTTGCCGAGATTGTGACACTCAGTCAGGATCGATGGTCGTCCTGCATAGTCCCTCAACAGATCATCTAATTCTTTTCTAAACGAAGGATCGGCCCAGGCATCACGAAATGCAGATTCCAATTCTTGACATGCAGGAACCAGAGTTTCGGGAACAAAGCGTCCACCAAACTCACCAAAGCGACCATCGAGACTTGGATCTTGGAGCATTCCCCAAATCTACTAGTCGACGTCTCCTAATTCTCGGGCTGCAGCGCGCGCATTAGCGATGAACTGTCGCATTTTCACGGGGTCTTTGAGACCGTGACTTTTTTCAACACCACTCGATACATCAACTCCCCATGGTCGTGCTCGATCAATCCCTTCAGCCACATTTTCTGGATGTAATCCACCAGAGAGAATGAGCCGAAGACCTAGTGGAATCTCATTCATCAATTGCCAGTCGAATACTTCACCAGACCCTGGGCTGAGACCATCAATCAATACTGCGTCGCACACAAAGTCATTCGCACGCTTTGCATCAGGCGAACCCGCAACAACAGCCTTTATCGAAAACCGCACACCCGCAGAGACCTCGGTCGAGATTGCAACCGATTCATGTCCGTGCAACTGCGCACCTTGAAGGTGTGCCTCTTGCATGATGTCGAGAATTCGCTTTGGCAATTCATCACGAAAAACCCCAACTGTCACGATCTCTGACGGCAACCGACGCACTATTTCACGAACTTTGCTGGGAGCAACTTGTCGCGGTGATGGGGCAAACACGAAACCCAAGGCATCAGCCCCCAGTGCGACGGCGAGAAGTGCATCTTGTTCGTTGGTGATACCACAGATTTTTATGAACACGTCAGTTCACGCTAGTTCTTGGCGGTTGTTACACGCAGTGATGCAATTACTGCTGCAGGATCATTGCTGATCACCAGACTCTCACCAACCAACACTGCGTCGTACCCGGCATTCCGAAGTGATTGCGCGTCTTTAATATCCCTCACACCAGACTCCGCGACTTTTACAACACCATTTGGTATTGCCGCAGCCATACGCACGGCTCGATCGTGATCTACCTGAAACGTCACAAGATCTCGTTGATTGACACCGATCATCGTTGCGCCAGCCAATAATGCTGACTCAACTTCCTTCTCATCATGGGTCTCGACCAAAACATCGAGACCAATCTCGGTTGCCAATTGATAGAAGCCTGTCAGCTCCTTTTGTGACAAGGCTGCAGCAATCAGCAACACACAATCGGCGCCCATGACTCGTGCATCACATAAATCATGTTCACTGACGGTGAAGTCTTTGCGCAATACCGGAATTGTGGTGGCGGCTAGAGCCTGTTGCAAATCATCTACTGACCCACCGAACGAGACATCATCCGTCAATACCGACAAACAACTCGCAGATCCACTTTCGTACACTCGCGCCAAATCAGTAGCCACAATGCCATCACGCAGAACGCCCTTGGAAGGAGAACGACGCTTAATCTCTGCGATAACTGCAAGTTGTTGAATCGAATCGGCTCGCAACTTCTCAACGAAGCCTCTTGTTGGACCTATCAACTTCGCTTCATCAATGAGTTGCGACAATCGCCGAGAATCAGATTGCGCCGCTTCTCTATGGCGTTCAAGAATCTTGGCGAGATACAACTCCTAGAGACCTTTGCCGCCCACTGGCTTCAAGAATGACATCTCAGGAGCACCGTCTACAAAAGGAGCCAACGACTGAGACCATGATGCAAACGCGGCACTGCTCGAATGTGCCTTAGCCGCAGCATCGTCTTCATACAATTCATAAAACCAGACAACGTTCTCGTCAACCAGATCGTGATGAAACAGGTAAGTCAAAGTGCCTGCTTCGCCCTGAGCTGTTGCTAGGCCTGGCTGAACGGCTGCTGTCATCGCATCTCGTTGACCGGCCTTGACTCGAATTTTAACTGCTATTGCTACTTTGCTCATGATTCTCTCCTTAATGGTGATTTTGTAATGGTATTAGAAACCGATTTTGGAACGCAACACGTTTTCGAGATCTGCAATCGCCACCCGCTCCTGCGTTGTGGTGTCACGCTCACGAATGGTCACTGCTCCGTCTTCGAGTGAATCAAAGTCGACTGTTACGCAATACGGCGTACCAATCTCATCTTGGCGCCTATATCGACGACCTATCGCTTGAGTTTCATCAAATTCGCACATGTAGCGTTTTGCCAACTTCGAATAGATCTCTTTGGCGAGCGGCATCAACGTATCTTTCTTCGACAATGGCAAGACTGCAACTTGGTAAGGCGCGAGACGTGGGTGCAAACGCAATACCGTGCGCGGTTCGTCATTCACAACATCTTCGTCGTAGGCGGCAAGCAAGAAGGCTGCCATCGTACGATTGGCGCCTGCTGCAGGCTCAACAACAAAAGGAACGTACCGTTCATTCGTTGCCTGATCAAAATAGTCCAGCTTCTGTTTTGAAAACTCTGCATGGCGCTTTAGGTCAAAATCGGTTCGTTGAGCAATGCCTTCAAGTTCTCCCCAGCCCCATGGGAACTTGAATTCAATATCGCTTGTGCCAGCCGAATAATGAGACAGCTCATCTGCAGCATGAGCACGCAGCCGCAACATGTCTGCAGGTATTCCGTACTCGACGTACCAGTTCATGCGCTCTTGACACCAGTAGTCGTACCACTTCGCACTTTCCGCTGGCGGAACGAAGTACTCCATTTCCATCTGCTCAAACTCGCGGGTGCGAAAGATGAAGTTTCCAGGTGTGATTTCATTGCGAAACGATTTTCCAACCTGAGCAATACCAAACGGCGGCTTACGACGCGAAGTCTGCAATACGTTGGCAAAGTTGACGAACATTCCCTGAGCGGTTTCTGGACGCATAAACACGTCTGTGCCCTCACCCTCGACCGGACCGGCATGTGTCTTAAACATGAGATTGAAGGCGCGAGCTTCCGTGAACGTGCAACCCTTCATCTTCTGAGGACAATCTCGATCATCAAGTTGGTCTTCACGAAATCGCTTCTTGCACACAGTGCAATCGACCAAAGGATCGCTGAAGTTCGCCAAGTGTCCGCTGGCTTCGAACACAGCATGAGGTCCCAAAATTGCTGCGTCGATCAACATCACGTCATCACGCTCTTGAACCATCGCGCGAACCCAAGCGTCTTTCACGTTTCGCAACATCAGAGATCCGAGCGGACCGTAATCGTAAGAAGAGCGAAAACCGCCATAAATTTCGGCACTTGGATAGACAAAGCCACGACGCTTACAAAGGTTGACTATTTGCTCAAGATCGGACGCGGGCATTGATACAGACTACAACCCGCTGCATATCCAAACTTGTCACGTTCACTACATGCGTCTATTAGCCGCGCTCAAACATCGCAACCGAACGAAGGCGCCGTTCAATATGGTGCTCCATTGATTGCGTTGCCAAATGAGTTATTTCGGCAGTTGCCGGTGTTGCTGCCTGAGCGAGAGCAAAATTTAATTGCCCGCCCAGTACTTGCTGCAAAAGGAGAATTGCGCTTTGGCTCATGGAGACACCGGTACGACATTCCCGACACTGCACACCACCTTGGATCATGTCGAATGCCACAAGCGGTGCATCCGAGTTGCAGGTGACGCATCTCTCCATCTGAGGACACACTCCTTCTGCTGCAAGCAGCTTCCAATAAAACGCTGCCAGCACCAATGGCGAAGCGTGTTGGGCAAGTGCGTTCAGTGCGCCAACCAACATGCGATACAGGTGTGGGGCGGGCTGTCGATCATCAGCGATCATGTCTACTGCCTCCAACATTGAAAGTCCCTGTGTTAGTCGGTCCAGGTCTGCATGTAGCGGCGCAGATGATTCGATCAAATCAACCTGGTTGACAGTGTCAAGGTCTTTACCTTTGTACAACAACACTTCGACATGACTCAGCACTTCGAGTCGTGCGCCAATTTTTGACTTGGTTTTACGAACACCTTTCGCAACGGCTCTCACCTTGCCGTGTTCTTGCGTCATCAAGACAATGATGCGATCGGCTTCACCAAGTTTGTAGGTGCGCAACACCACGCCCTTGTCGCGATATTGATTCACGAGTCAACACCACCAAATCGACGATCTCTGCGCTGAAAGTCGTTGATGGCCATCTGAACATGTTCAACATTGCATTTACGCCACGACACGTCCAAAAACACAAGCTCGCTGTAGCTCAGTTCCCACATCAAACTCGGTGGAATTTGCGTTGGAGAGCCAAATACCAAAATCAGATCGGGGTCAACAAAACCAGGCGGCAACATTGCGGCTCGCAACATTGCTTCACTGACATCTCTATCTTTGCGCTCGTCACCATTTTTTCGGTTGATTTCGTTGAGTGCAGTCGTAAATCTCTCTCTGCCATCGGCACATAGATCAACAACTACGACCAATCCGTCTTTTGCAATAAACGAAATCCTGTTTCCGTTACGTTGCCCTCCGCATGCATTCAAAACAGTTAGTGCAATCTCATCTTCTGCACCACTCGCGCCACCGTATGGGCACACTGATAGCCATCGAGCCCCCGAGTCATGCACTGAGTCAACGAATGTGTCGAGTTGTAACTTCCATTCCCCAACACTTGCCTGGCTCCACTCTTGCAAGGTGCCCCCACATACCAAAACGTGAGCGAGTCCTCCTTCGCTGGCGGCTTGGCCATGCGCAGTACTTGGAGTCCTCTTGGCCATCCCCCTATTGTCGCATGAAGCCTTACGATGGTGCTTCCAATGAATGCAATTCTTCCAATTCCCGGCCCGCACGTGGCATGCATCATGGATGGCAATGGGCGTTGGGCCAAACGCCGCGGGTTGCCTCGCACCGAAGGGCACACTGCGGGCGAAGAAAACCTTGCTGAAGTCGTTCGCATTGCATCTTCTCGTGGAATTGCATATCTCACAGTGTTTGGATTCTCTACCGAAAATTGGGTTCGACCAAAGGCCGAAGTTCGACACATCCTTTCGCTGCACAAAAGACTCTTTGGCCGCATCCAAGAACTCAACGAAAACAATGTGCGAATAAACTGGATCGGCCGACCCTTCGACGAACCAGGTGCTCGCACGCCTGCGTTTGTACAGCGAGCAATTCGTCAAGCCATTGCCGATACCGCCACCAACACGGGAATGGTGCTCACAGTTGCTTTTGACTACGGAAGTCGCGCCGAATTATTGCGTGCCGCACAACGATGCATCAGCGAAACTAGCAGCACTGCATCCATCACATCCGAGGATATGCAGTCTCATCTGTATAGTTCAGAATTGCCTGACGTCGATCTCTTGATCCGTACCTCCGGCGAAAGTCGTATCTCAAATTTTCTGTTATGGCAGATTGCTCGAGCAAAGGTGTACTTCACTGAACGTTCTTGGCCCGACCTTGACGCATCAGAGATTGATAAAGCATTGGCGTTACTTCGCAAGTGAGCGACAAAACAATTCAACGCAAGACTCTCGAGCTCTTGCACACCGTCACAGCAGCATTACCTCAAGCCGAAGAACGCCAAGGTCAGAACGAAATGGCGGTTGCTATCGCCCTCGCCGTCGACACCAAACGGCACCTGATAGTTCAGGCAGGTACCGGGACTGGCAAAACTCTTGGTTACCTGGTTCCCCTCATCGCATCTGGAAAGCGAGTAGTCGTATCCACCTACACGAAGGCTTTGCAAGATCAACTTGCAGCAAACGATCTGCCACTGCTCTCTGATGTGTTGGGTAAGCAACTGAATCGTCATATCTCGTGGGCGATATTAAAAGGCAGAAGCAATTACATCTGTGCTCAACGAGTCGATGAAATAGTTTCCCCGAAGCATTCAAAACTCGATCTTGAAACGACTCCTGCAAAGGTCACCAGCGAAATTGCAAAGTTGACCGAATGGGCCACACAAACCGACACTGGCGATCAAGGCGATTTGACGTGGAGCCCAAGCGATCAGGCGTGGCGCATGGTCAGCGTAGGAAGCGACGAATGTCCCGGAGCACAACGCTGTCCTGCGGGTTCACGTTGCTTTGCTGAGCGTGCGCGAGATAAAGCCGCCGATGCAGACGTCATTGTTGTGAACACCCACATATACGGTCTACATATCGCGACTGGTGGTGCGTTGCTTCCGGAGCATGAAGTTGTGGTTTTCGACGAAGCTCATCAACTTGAAGATGTCATCAGTGCATCGGTAAGCACCGAAATTGGACCAAGTCGAGTCAATGCAGTCGCAGCATCAATACGTGCGATCATCCGGGATGACGCCATGAGCGGTTCTCTCAACCAGATCGCCAATGACCTTCATGCGCAACTCACACCTTTTCTCGACAAGCGTTTGTCGATGCCCCTACCCGACGAAATTCAAAACACACTCATCAACTTGAGGCTCAAGGTGGATACCGCCCTTGAGATGCTGCGTGGCATCAGCAGCAAAGACGAATCCGCTAAGCAGCGAGCTCTTCGTGCACAAACCTTGTCGACACGACTGATTGACTCTGTAGATATTTCCCTCATGGAGTTAAAAGGACACGTTGCGTTCGTAAGTGGCTCAAAAGATCGGCCAGTCCTTGAGATTGCTCCGCTCGACGTTGGACCTTCGTTGATAGCAAATGTCTGGAATCAACGCACAGCGATCCTCACGAGCGCCACAATTCCGCTTTCCCTACCAAACCGCATTGGCCTTGCAGAAGATTCCGTCGATGTCATCGATGTTGGTAGTCCGTTCGACTACGAGCAAAGTTTGTTGTATTGCGCGAAGCAGTTACCTGAACCGAATAGTCCATTGCGCGATGACGCCCTTCACAATGAAATTGAGCGTTTGATACTTGCAGCAGGTGGCAGGACGCTCGCCCTCTTCACTACGTACCGAGCTATGCATCTAGCCGCAGACGAAATGGCAAAACGTCTGCCATTCACTATTTTGCGTCAAGATGATCTGCCCAAGATGGCACTCATCAACGCCTTTGCATCAGAAGAGTCGACATGCCTATTCGCCACTGCCGGATTTTTCCAAGGCGTTGATGTTCCTGGTCGAACTTTGAGCCTCGTTATCATTGACAAAATTCCATTTCCTCGTCCAGATGAACCGTTGTTGAGCGCGCGGCGAGACGTCATTGGTCGGTACTACTTCAACGAGATTGATATTCCACTTGCAGCAACCCAACTTGCCCAAGCTTCAGGCCGTCTCATCCGCTCGCAAACAGATCGAGGAGTCGTTGCGATTCTCGATCCACGACTTGCAACCAAGGGTTACGGCAAAACACTGGTTGCCACGCTCCCACCAATGCCGCGAACTGTTGATCTTGAAGAAGCTGAATCTTTTCTACGAAGCCTTACGTGACATTACGAATGTCCTACTTCGCAACAAGTTTGTATCCCATACCGTGCACAGTTTGGATGATCACAGGATTCATCGGCTGGTCTTCAATCTTCACTCGCAAACGACGAATGTGTGCATCAACTAATCGAGAGTCTCCGAGATACTCGTAACCCCAAACTCGCTCGAGCAATTGATCTCGCGACATCACCATCCCAGGATGATCAGCAAACTCGCACAGTAAATGAAATTCTGTTTTTGTAAGACTCAATTCAACTCCATCCTTAGAGACCACGTTGAGTTGCCGATTGAGTTCAACATCGCCGAATCTTTGAAGATGGTGATCGGATCCAACTGCAAGAGCCTCGACAAAATGCGTACGTCGCAATGCGGCGCGGATTCTTGCGGCTAACTCTTTTGCAACGACCGGTTTCGTTACGTAGTCATCCGCTCCTGCCTCAAGGCCGGCAACAAGATCATGCGTGTCGGTCTGTGCCGTCACCATGATGATCGGCACGATTGAATGCGCACGAAGCTGACGACAAACTTCAAAACCCGACATGTCGGGAAGCCGAAGATCAAGCAAAACCAAATCTGGGCAATTCTCGGCAAACTTTGCAAGCCCATCCGCACCATCTCGAGCCTCACGGACCATGTAGCCCTCGTCTTCAAGGGCTAGTCGCAAGGCGGTTCTGATCGCTGTGTCGTCCTCGATAAAAAGCAGCGAATGCATCTCAGCAGTCTGCCCGAAATCAGCAAATTGTTACTAAAAACGCACAAAAATCGTGCGTGGGTGTCAAATCAATCAACAACAATAGAGCCATCGAACCGGTGGGCGATCATGCTCCCCCTTGATCCTCACCGGTTCGGATCTCCCCTTCTTCCTGCCATGCTTAGGGCATGAGGGACGTTCGACGCTTTCCAAATCTGTTTGGTCTTCGCGGTCGAATGGTTTTGTTCTTCAGTCTCGGTGCATTTGCGGCAGCCCTAGCACTGAGCATCGTGACATTTGCCAGCACTCGCTCTTATCTGCTCAGTCAACGAAGCGAAGTCGCCAAGCGCCAAGCATTCAACAACGCGCAGCTTGTGCGAACGCTCTACGCAGAGAATCCTTCAGACGTAGACCAACTCATAGCCAACATTCGTAGCGAGCGCGGTGGCTACGCAGTTTTACACCTTGACGCCAGCAACGCCGAGAGCGAATACTTTTATGCACAAGAGCCACTTCGGTTCACGCAATCAAATTTGCCACAAGAACTTGTCACTCAAACGTTGCAGGGCCGCACCGGTCGACAACGATTCACATTCGACTCCAGTCCGTATGAGGCAATTGGGGTGTCAATCCCCTCCATCCACGCTCAGTACTTTGAGGCATTTCCACTAGCCGACGTAGCGACAACACTTGGCACCATTCAAACGACTCTGCTCATCGGTGTAATTCTCATTACCGTTGCAGCTGCATTTCTTGGATCGACTACGAGCCGAAATGTGTTGCGACCTCTTCTGCGAGTGACGGGTGCTGCAGACGACATCGCTACCGGGGGTCTCGATACTCGACTCGAAATTGAAACAGACCCTGACTTGGAAAGACTTGTCACCTCCTTTAATGACATGGCCGATGCTGTGCAGCAACGAATCGAACGAGAGCAACGATTTGCCAGCGATGTGAGTCACGAGTTGCGTTCGCCCGTAACCGCTCTTGGCGCTGCAGTAGATGTCCTCGTATCAAAACGGGCAGAGTTCTCTGATCGCAACAAAGAAGCGATTGACATTCTTGCTTCTCAGGTCAAGCGCTTCGATCGCACTGTTGTGGATCTACTTGAACTTTCAAGACTTGATGCGGGTGCGAGTGAAAACAACCTTGACAATGTGCGACTTGTTGATCTGATTAAACGCATTATGTCGAGACACGGATTTGACCAAGTTGCTTTTAGGCATTCGCTACCTACGTTGCAGAGTTCAACCGAAATTGACGATTCCGTAATGGTTGACCGTAGGCGTGTGGAACGCATACTTTTGAATCTGCTCGAAAATGCTCGTGATCACGGCGGCGGGGCCACACGCGTATCGCTCGATGGACAAGTTGACCATTTTGTTCTGAGTGTTGAAGACGCTGGACAAGGAATCGCGCTGAGTGAACGAAGTCGAATATTTGAGCGTTTCGCGCGTGGTACCGCAGCACGGCTCTCAACTGGCAGCGGACTTGGCTTAGCAATTGTGCAAGAGCATGCACGAACACTTGGCGGTACAGCCCATGTTGAAGACTCTCCAACGGGTGGCGCAAAATTCGTTGTCACAATCAGACGAACGGATCAATCGTGAATAGGCGAAAGTCCACTTCAGCCATGTGGCAATCCCTGCTGTTATTGGCTGTTGTTTCTTCATGTGCAGTACCTAGCAGTGGCTCGTACCAACAAGTTGCTTCCGATGATATTCCTTTTGGTCTCAATGCTCCTCAGACGACTATCCCTCAGACCACAACAACGATTCCAGACACCATCGCCACAGACTCCTTGCCCGTTGCCGTTTCCGAGCCAATCGACCTATTTTTTATCTCCAACTCGAGGATCATCAAAGTGCAGCGCAATGTTGCAAGCCCCGCCAACCCAGCTCAGGCATTGTCTTCTCTCGTTGAAGGTCCGAGCACAAGCCCTGAGTTCGTTGGTCTTCGAACCGCCCTCCCGACAACATTTGCAGCAAGTGTTGACGTCATCCGTGGCGTGGCCAGAGTTGATGCCACGCGTGCATTTCTCAATTCGCTTTCAGGGCTCGACCAAAAACTTGCCATTGCTCAAATTGTTTTGACTCTGACGAGCCGACCTGGCGTTGGGCAAGTTCTCTTTAGTGTCGACGGCAAACTCATCTCTGTGCCACGAGGCCGTGGAGATTCTGTCGCAAGCGGAGTGGCAGTCACATTCGATGACTACTCATCACTCATCAATCAGCAGTAGTAATTGCCAGAACTTGATTAGTAGCCCAGTCGCTCCACGCGCTCCGGTCGCTGCTGCCAATTTTTGTCAACCACAACCGCAAGTTCTAAAAACGTTCCGCTTGGCAACTGTCGACGCACATTGGTTCCAACAATCTTGAGCATTGCACCATTTTTGCCAATGACCATTCCTTTTTGACTCTCGCGCTCAACGACAATCTCACAACGAATTCGAGGCGGCTCATATTCTGTTACTCGTGTCGCAATGGAGTACGGCAGTTCTTCATGAGTATTCTCGAGCAACTGTTCACGCACCAACTCAGCAATCCACACGCTGTCCGGCGTCTCAGTGACCATGCCAACTGGATACAAGAGTTCTCCTTCGGGCATACGCGAGGCCAAATACGCGGTGAGTTCAGCGACCCCATCGCCGGACTTGGCACTAATAGGAAAATACTCAGCGGCACCCAAGGATGAAAGCGCCTGTAGCTGTTTCAGAATTTTTGCAGGCTCAGCTCTATCAATCTTGTTCAGAATCACGACTGCATTTGACATGTCAATATGGCTGCTCACATATTTATCACCGGTGCCAAATGTTTGTGTCGCATCAATCACGAGACACACAACATCTACATCTTTTGTCGATTCAATCGCCGTGGCATTTACTCTCTCGCCAAGAGCGCTCACCGCTTTGTGAATACCTGGAGTATCAACAAAAATCAATTGGGTTTCCGCTGTTGTCAAGACCCCACGGATTCGATTACGCGTAGTTTGTGGCTTGTCAGAAACGATGCTGACTTTCTTTCCACAGATTGCGTTAAGCAGCGTTGATTTACCAACATTCGGCCGACCAACAAAAGACACGAAACCAGAACGCATGCAGTACAGGCTACGAGTAGATGATGTGCCCCCTCGGGACTTGGCGCTGCCATAATGCAAAGATGCAAAACATCGACCCCAAAAAGTGGTTTGACCGTATGCAGCCCCAAACGCTGCAAATCGCTACCTGGTTGTTGTACTTCGACGGGTTTTTTGCCCTCGTGAGCGTGCTCGACAAAAGCGGACATCTTGGCTATCTGCGATACCGCTATTCGTTCGGTTTCCTTCTCGGAATCGTGTCGGTGGCCCTGTATGTAACGGGTGGTTTGCTGATGGCAAACGAACGCAAGATTGGGTATCGACTCAGTATCGCGGCCGCCTTCTCTCCTGTCGTGCTTCGCTTATTGGCCGTAAGGTCTGTCTCTTCAGACTTTGTACTCAACACCCCGATCAAGTTCACCGACTATTTCACGGGACGAGTCTTCGGTGGTTCTGTGATCAGCAGTGCTTTTGACTTTGCGCTCATAGCTCTTCTCCTCCACACCCAGTCCCGTGAGCACCAGCGCATCTGGTATCGCTAAACTTTGAGCATGACAACAATCATTAAAGACCACGAAGATCTCAAAGCTCATGTAGGCCAGCACTTGGGTTTCAGCGACTACATGACAGTCACTCAAGAACAAGTTCAGCTTTTTGCCGATGCGACAGGCGATCATCAGTGGATCCACCTTGATGTTGAGAAAGCAAAGACCGGTCCATTCGGTCAAACCATCGCTCACGGATACCTCACGCTGTCACTTGCTCCTGTTTTGATGGCTGGTATCTGGCGACACGAAGGCACCAAGATGGGTGTCAATTACGGAGCGAACAAGATTCGATTCATGTCACCTGTTCCGGTTGGTTCAAAAATTCGAGCAGGCGCGAAACTCTTGCAAGTAGACGACATTGCTGGTGGAGCTCAAGTTGTTGTTGAAACAACTTTTGAAGTTGAGGGTGCAACAAAGCCTTCGTGCGTTGCTGAGCTCATCTTCCGTTATTACTACTAGTTAAACGTTTAACTAGTTAACGATATTTCGCCAAGATCTTGGCGAACTCGTCCATCGTGTGCGTGCTCGGATAATCGACACACCATGGAATAAAACCAGTACATCCAACTTTGATGTATTGCTCGATCTTTTCTGCAACCTGTTCTGGTGTGCCAACAATATTGGATCGCTGCCAAGTCTCGAATTGATCTCCACGTCCACTGGCAATCTGAAACTCGCGGCACTCTTGTTCCGTATCACGAATGAGAATTTCACCAGAAATCGTCTTTCCAATCTCATCCGCATCTCTACCAACGCTGAGACAATGACCTTTCAATATCTCAACCTTGCGAGCAAAATCTTCTGGCGAACCACCAAAGTTTGAATAGTCGGCATGTTGTGCAACAACACGTAGTGTCAATTGCTCGCCACCTCCACCAATCCAAATCGGCGGATGTGGGTTCTGCAAAGGTTTCGGATCGCAGTTAGCTCGCGATGTTTGGTAATACTTGCCTTCGTACGTCGCTTCTTCTTGCGACCACATCATCTTTACGATCTCAACAGTCTCACGCAACATACCAATACGATCTTTTGGCACTGGAAACTGATAGCCGTAACTTCTAAATTCATTTTCGTACCAACCGGCACCGATGCCCCAGTCCAAACGGCCACCTGAAATCACGTCAAGTGTTGATGTGATCTTCGCAAGCAACGCCGGTGGTCGATACAACGCACAACCAACCATCTGCCCAAGTCGAATCTTGGTTGTTAGCTGACTTATCGCTGCCATTACTGTCCAGCACTCAAAAACTGCCTCATGAGCCGGACGCGGCACGTTATGAAAATGGTCGTAGACCCAAATTGAATCGAATCCAAGCTTTTCGGCACGCAGCGCAATATCTACGGATGCCTGCCATTTCTCAGCTGCAGTTGGAATTTTTACGAGCTCCATCTTCCAGCCTTGCGGGATGAACACTCCAAACGTGATGTGTTGCTTTGTCATAATGGCAAATCTCCAGTGGCTTTCTTTGTCGAACCGTGATCTTTATACGCAGCAATTGTGCGTTGCGCAATTCGCATTTGATGAATCTCGTCTGCACCATCGGCAAACCGACTCCATCGTGCTTGCTGCAACATACCAGCAAGAGGTGTATCTGTTGAGTAGCCCAATGCGCCATGCACTTGAATTGCGCGGTCAACGATGCGCCACAAGCTGTTCGCGACAAAATGCTTTGCCATCGAGACTTCGCTCGTAAATTCAAGTCCATGCTCAATCTTGTACGCAGCATGCAACACCATAAGTTTGCATTGGTATAGCTCCATCGCAGAATCTGCAATCAGCCACTGAATACCCTGCTTCTCTGCCAAGATCGAACCGTGTGAGTATCTGTCGAGTGAACGCGCGACCATCATGTCAAGAGCTGTCTCGGCCTGACCTATCCATCGCATGCAATGCGCAAGTCGAGCCGGTCCCAATCGATACTGACCGAGCAGGTGACCTTGACCGCGACCACCGAGCATGCTGCTTGCCGGTACGCGCAAATCTTTAATCAATATCTCACAATGGTTATGACCACCCGACATGGTTTCAACGTCGCGAACCACATTCCATCCTTCGCTCGGAATATCAACGATGAAGCATGAGTTTGCGGCCTGAGGCAGATCTGGATCTTCTTCGGTTCGTGCAACCAGCAACGCAAATTGGGCGCCACGTGCCCCGGAGATAAACCATTTGTGGCCGTTGATGACCCATTCATCTCCGTCTTGATAAGCGAATGTTTTGATAAGGGTTGGATCACTGCCCGCAACCTCGGGTTCTGTCATCGCGAAACACGAACGTGCCGTACCTTCACACAGCGGTCGCAAATATTTTTCCTTCTGCTCTGGAGTTGCCCAGTGCAACAGCGTGTGCTGGTTACCTTCATCTGGGGCTTGAGCATTGAGTACGAAAGGTCCGATACTGACTTTGGCTGCTTCCGCCGAAACTGCCGCCATGGCTGTCGGACCAAGACCCATGCCACCCCATTCCGCAGGCATATGCGGCAACCACAACTTCCAATCTTCTCGCGCAACTTTTCGCAACTTCACAATCGTCTTCACTACCTGCGAACGATCATGCTGATCGATCGCATCCCACTCGGGTCGCACGACAGTGTCCATGAATTCACGCACTTGCATCCGGACTTTCTCAACTTCTGGCGGGAAGGAAAAATCAATCATCTTGCAAGTTTGCCCGATCAAGAGACATTGCCACGAGTCGGCTTCTGGTCGTAGTCTGAACGCTGTGGACAACGCTTGGGACTCGGTCGACTTGCCTCAGGGACAGGCCAAAGTTCATGCCGTGAGAAGCATGTTTGATGCCATCGCACCGCGCTACGACCTCGTTAATCGCATCATGACATTTAGGCTCGACGTGCGTTGGAGACGTAGAGCCATTCGCAGCCTTGGGCTTCCTGCAAAGAGTGTCATTCTCGATCTAGCCAGTGGCACTGGTGATATGTGCATTGACTTGCGAAAGGCCGGATACCAACCGCTCTCAATGGACCTCTCACTCGGAATGTTGATCGCTGACCGCAGTAATTCCCCACGCACTCAAACCGATATTTTGAACTTACCTTGCGCAAGCAACTCTGTCGATGGAGTTACTTGTGGGTTTGCTCTACGAAATTTGCTTGACCTGAATATCTTCTTTGCTGAACTCTCTCGCGTTACGAAAGCGGGAGGACGTATTGCCCTGCTCGACGTTGGCATTCCAACCAACCCACTCATCAAGTGGGGCAACAGCATCTACTTTGGCAAAATTGTGCCACGAATCGGTGGAATACTTTCCAATCGTGCTGCGTACAACTACCTGCCGAAAAGTGTCGCGTATCTTCCATCTCCTAGTGCAATGGTCGACATGTTGCAGCGCAATGGTTTCACTTCTGTTGAACACCGTCAGCTTTCTGGTGGACTCACACAATTGCTTCTCGCGACTAAGGCATAGCCATGCGCGCTACCACGCGTCTACTTTCCGAAGTATCAGCGACATACACAGTCGATCAACTTGATCTCACAGCCTTTGCTGGCTCTGAGGGCATGTTATTTGTTCGCAACGGGTTTGGATTCGCGACGCGCGGCATTGCAGCTCGAGTCACATCACGTGAAGCAAAAACATTTCTTGCAAATATCCAAGTTGACGACACTGTCAATGCTCCGGGAAGTGGCCCCGTACTCATCGGCGCGATCCCATTTGATTCTTCGCAGAACCATGATTTCATTCTTCCGAAATTGCTCATCTTTAAATCCGAAGACGGACGTTGCTGGGTTACTTCAATAGATGACAGTGATCTGGATTTTAACCCATCACTCGCTCCGAATGCAACATCGTCCTCGTACGAGGTTTCGCCAGGGGTCGAAGTAGAGGTTTATCTCAATGCCGTCACGAGCGCTCGTGATGCAGTTCGCAGTGGCGCTATAAAGAAGGCTGTTATCGCTCGCGATGTTTTCGTTACGAGCAGTCAACCCATCGATATTCATTCAGTGCTTCTTCGGCTTCGCAACTCTTTCGGCTCGAGCTATCAATTTTCGGTTGATGGGTTCATTGGCGCGTCGCCCGAGTTGCTCGTCTCCATCCTCGACGGCGAAGTATCAAGTCATCCATTGGCAGGCACTGCACCGCGCACGGGCGACCCAGCAACCGATGCGCAACTAGCAATTTCGCTACTTTCATCGACCAAAAATCAGATCGAGCATCGAATAGTCATCGACGCCGTTCATGACACGTTGTTGCCATGGTGTTCATACCTCGATTGGGAGCCCGAAGCGAGCATCGTCGCAGTCGCCAACGTCCAACACCTCGGCACACATATGTCGGGCCGTCTTTCCCAACCATTTCTTCACGTGCTCGACGCCGTCTATGCGCTGTCGCCTACCCCAGCACTCGGTGGCTTTCCTCGCGACAAAGCCTTGAACCTCATTTCCGATGTTGAAGGCATGTCTCGTGGACGTTACGGCGGTGCAGTTGGATGGTTTGATAGTCGTGGTAACGGAGTTTTCGCTGTCTCAATTCGTTGTGCGGAGTTTTCAAACAACAACAAGACCGCGCGTCTGTTTGCTGGCGGTGGCATTGTTGCAGACAGCGAACCGCTTTCAGAGCTGGCAGAAACACAAGCCAAACTGCAAGCAATGCTTGCAGCGATTATTCGTCCCTAAGGGCCTTTGCTACAGCGGTATACACCGCATCATGATCAGCAACATTCTGCAGGCGATCAGTGTTCACAATGATTACCCAAGAACCCGTTTGCAATAGCGCCTCTTTGAGTTGCGAAACAGTCTTCACTGTGACGATCGGCAGTCCGTGAGCTTGTGCCAATAAGCCAAGATCCACATTGTGCGGAGTTCCAAATAATTGCTCAAATTTTTGTGAGTCCAAGGTTGTCGACTGAGGTAAGAAACTAAAAATTCCGCCGCCCTTGTTGTCCACAACGACAAGCTTGAGATCGACCTCTCGTTGCATCAGATTGAGCATTCCATTTGTGTCGTGCAGTAACGCGATATCACCAATCAAGAGAGCAGTCAATTTTCCGCTTTCCGCTGCGACCCCAACCGCCGTTGAAACCACACCATCAATGCCATTTACGCCACGGTTAGACAGCACCTTCACGCCAACTCGTGGGGCGCTAAACCATTCAACATCTCGCACGGGCATACTCGATGACAGCACAAGATTTGAATCTGCTGGCAGAACTTCCACAAGCGTTCTCGCAATCGACGGCTCAGTCAATTCACTTTCGTCGTTCCACATCGACCCAAGAACAGCACTGCACGTTGCTTGCATCTTTGCCCAATTTGTTATCCATACAGTCTGAGGTTTCACGGGCACTGCAGCAATGAGACTTTCACAAACATATGACGCTTGTGCAACTACATGCTCAGCAACAATTCCATCCGGATCTATCAGCTGGAGCGTCTCACTTACGGCCAGATATGTGCAATAACTTTCTCGTAGCCAGCTGTTTACAACTTTTGAAACTGGTGGCTCACCAAAACGTAAAACGACTCGCGGAACACATGACTGCGCGGTTGGTGCATCACGCAACAACACATCGGCGTTGCTCACAATTGTTGCGCCGAAAGCATTGTTTTCATCAACACGACATCCGCTGCGGCTGTCAGCAAACACGGGCCATTGCAATTGATGCGCAAGCTTAAGAACCAAAGTTGGGTTGTCGATGCCATTACCTGCAACTATGACGCCGTTCTCGAGTTCGCACGCTGCAGACAATTTGCGAAGAAGATCATCCGAAAATGATTGTTGATCTTCAATCGAGCTATCGAGAAATGATCCGATGGCGGGAGGCAATGCTTCAGCAATACCTACGAGCGGCTCTCTGAACGGCAAATTTAAATGAACAGGGCCAGCATCTGTTTGTACGGCTGCACTCAAGACCTCTTGAGCCAATTGGCGCCAATTATCTCGCTCTGTGTCGTCAGCAACACCAGCATCGACGAAGAGACGCGTTGAAGCGCCATACAAATTCTGTTGATCGATTGTCTGCGGTGCTCCAACACCCTGCAACTCTGGAGGCCGATCGGCTGTACACACCAACATTGGTATCGATGCGTAATGCGCCTCTACAACTGCGGCGTGAAACTCAACTGCTGCGGTTCCAGATGTGCACAACAGAATTGCTGGCATCAATTTGCCACCCTTACTTGACAATCCAATTCCGAGCGCCGCAAAAGATGCCGACCGCTCATCATGGAACACATGAAGCTTCAACTCGCTTCGAGCCGCAATTGCCAAAGCCATCGGAGTGCTCCTTGAGCCGGGTGCCACCACTGCATGCTCAACCCCACAACGAATCCACTCGTCCACGAGCGTGGCGCAAAAGGTCGCCGAGATTGCAGAACTACTCGTCATCCCCTCTATCGTGGCATCTATGCGCGTTGAAATCTTCTCTGACGTGGTTTGCCCCTGGTGTTACATCGGCAAACGCAGGCTGGACACGGCTGTGGCCAATCTGCGGGCTCGCGGGGTTGAAGTAGACCTTGATATCTCCTACAAGCCTTACCAGCTGGACCCCACAGCCCCCATTGGGCAGTCGACGCCTGTAGCCGAGGCGTACGCCAAGAAGTTCGGTGGAGAAGAAAAGGCTCAACAGATTCTTGCGCATGTGACAAACATCGCCTCTCAAGACGGCATCGTCTTTAATATGGACATCGCCCTTCGAGCCAACACGCTAATGGCCCATCGATTACTCGTGATGGCACAACGCGACTTCGGCAATGAAGTGCAGGGGCATCTCAAAGAGCGGATCATGCAGTCCTATTTCACTGACGGCGATGACATCGCGAGTGTCGACGTACTTGCAATGTGCGCATCCGAAGTTGGCATAGCCAGCGATATCGCAATGCAGTTTCTGCTCAGCAATGAGTGTGTTGGTGATGTTCAAGAATCGTTGCAGATGGCAGCGCAAAATGACATCACTGCAGTGCCGACATTTATTTTCAATGATCAGTGGTCAGTGCCAGGCGCACAGGACGTTGAAATGTTTGAACGCGTGATCGAAAGACTCAGCGATCGATCCACTTCATGAACCTTGCGCACGAGCAACTTGGAGATGCATCCAGCGGTAGGTCAATTGCGTTTATGCATGGCTTCACACAAACTCGACGCTCCATGCTTGGGCTTATCAACGAATTACTTGCTTCGTCTGCAAGGTTCAACGCGATATCTGTCGATGCCCCATTTCACGGCGAGTCTCAACATGTAGCGACTGATGTTTCGGGTGCCGCTGACGCATTAGTTGACACTTGCGGATCTGCAATTTATGTGGGATACAGCATGGGCGCGCGCATCTGCCTGCACGCTGCCGTTCAACACCCGAACGCCGTGCAGGGCCTCGTTCTATTGAGTGGAACTGCAGGCATTATTGATCCAGCACAGCGACAGCATCGTCGAGATGCAGACAACGAATTAGCTGATCATGTCGAACAAGTTGGCACACCACAATTCATTCAGGAGTGGCTCGCCAAACCCATGTTTGCATTGTTGCCAGAAGACCAACAGGACATCGCTCAACGATGTACGAACTCGGCCGCATCACTCGCCTCAAGTTTGCGAAAGTGTGGAACTGGTACTCAACAAAGTTTGTGGGAAAAATTGCCCACACTCTCAATGCCTGTCTTGCTCATCACAGGTGCGCACGACGAAGCATTTTGTCAACATGCTCGCCGAATGCACGAACTTATTGGCGAAACCGCCACGCTTCACATCCTCGAGGATGCAGGGCACAGCGTTCATCTCGAGCAACCCGCCAAAACGGCCGAGATTCTGTCGAACTGGCTCGCAACCCTCTAGAGCAAGAGACCTAACGACAACAACAACCCAGTTGCCATTTGTGTTTTTCCGGTAGTTGCCAATACAGCAATAAGATCCCGTCCAGTAGCGCCACTTCGCACAGTCCGAATAGCCGGAATAGCCACCACGAGCCCAAGCAGTCCGACGATAGATCCGCGTCGAGATGATGCGCACAACACAATCGCCACCCCACAAGCCACGAACAACAAGTTGTACAACGAACGTGTCTTCTTGTCGCCTAGCCGTACCGCAAGAGTTACTTTGCCAACTTCGGTATCTCCTGGAATATCACGCAAGTTATTGATGACGAGAAGCGCAACCGCCAAGCAACCAACAGCCACTGATGCAAACAGCGACAGCAGGGTTACTTGCTGCGTGATGGCAAACATCGATCCGCATGTGGCGATTACTCCAAAAAAAATAAAGACGAAGAGCTCGCCTAACCCCATATAGCCATATGGCTTCGGTCCACCTGTGTACAGCCAACCCGCGCCGATGCACAGAGCGCCAACGATTATCAACCACAGTGAAGTCGCAAGAGCGATGAGCAATCCTGCAACTGCGGCTACACCGAAGGCAATGAATGCAGCACGCTTCACAGATTTTGGCGCAACAAGACCCGATCCAACCAATCGCAATGGTCCGACTCGCTTCTCATCAGTGCCTCGTACTCCATCTGAATAGTCGTTTGCATAATTGACTCCAACCTGCAAAGCCAGACTTACGACTAACGCCAACAGAGCAAATGTCCAGCGTTTGGAACCTGAACCCTCAAACGCTCCGGCGCAGGCACTTCCCACCATCACGGGCATAATCGCAGCAGGGAGCGTGCGCAGCCGAGCTCCGAGAATCCACACCTGAACACCTGTTGGTTGCGAATTTGTCATTCCACCAGTGTTCCATGCTTGTCACCGGTAACGGATGACCCCTTAGCCGACCGCCCTATCCTGTTGTAATGGCCCGTCTTATCGCCCTTGATATGCCCGCCAGTCATACGTTTGTAGAACTCGTGAAGCGAGCGTGGTCAAACGGTGACGCCATTTTGCCAATCGATCAGCGACTTCCATTGGCCGGCAAGCAGATGCTCCTGGAAGCAATGGCCCCTTCAGAAATAATCGAATCCAATTTCACATCCACTTCGCTAGAAGGTGGGCGCCCAGTTGTAGATGGTGATGCTCTCGTCATTGCGTCGAGTGGCTCAACTGGTACCCCGAAGGGCATTGTCCATACTCAGTCATCCTTGCTTGCGGCTGCACGGTCAAGTGCATCACGGCTACAACTCACCGCCAATGATCACTGGCTTGTCTGCATTCCGGTTTCACACGTCGGAGGCTTTTCAGTCATATCTAGAGCTCTGCACACTGGGGCTGCGCTCACACTTCTTCCAAATTTTGATGCATCAGCCGTAGAACAAGCAGCCAAGAATGGCGTCACGCACACATCGCTCGTAGCAACCACACTCGCTCGCATCGATCCTTCCTTGTTTAAAACTATTTTGCTCGGCGGAAGTAGTGCGCCATCCAATTTGCCAACCAATGTCATCACAACATATGGAATGACCGAAACAGGTGGAGGCGTTGTCTATAACGGCCTGCCACTCGACGATGTCGAGATCAGCATTATTGATGGTGAAATTCATCTGCGATGTCAAATGTTGATGCGAGCATTCCGCAATGGAAATCTCATCTCGCTTCTTGATGGCTGGTACGCCACGGGTGACATGGGCGAAATGGACGACAACGGTAAGTTGAGTGTTCACGGAAGACGATTAGACATGATCATCACCGGAGGTGAAAATGTTTGGCCCTCCGTAGTTGAGCATTCAATTGCTACTCACCCAATGATCAATCAGGTTGTTGTGCGCGGCATACCAGACTCAACGTGGGGGCAACGAGTTGTCGCCTATGTGGTCATCGAAGATGCGTTGCGCACTTCGACAGAATCATTGTTGTCTGATTTACGCGAGCACGTCAAGCAAACACATCCTGCATATTTTGCACCGCAGCAAGTCATTGTGCTTTCACAGATTCCGCGAACAAGTCTCGGAAAAGTTGACGTACAAGCATTACCATCTGCATAATGTCGAGCAAATCCGAACGTTTGCCGTCCAACTATTGGCGTCAATTTGTTGCAACTTCCATCTCCAATGTCGGCGACGGAATGGAACATGCCGCAGCTCCACTACTAGCTCTCTCGCTCACAAATGATCCACGACTCATTGCGGGTGTCTCATTTGCTACTGGTTTACCGTGGTTAGTGCTCACACTTCCTGCCGGTGTTTATATTGACCGCTTCAATCGCAAACACTTGATGGTCATAGTAAATGCAATTCGTACAGTGCTGTATTCGATCATCGCCTACAGCGCTTGGCAAGGTTCGCTCACCATCTGGTCATTTATGATCATTTTGCTTGGTGTCGGTTGCTGCGAGGTCATCTTTGACATGTCCGCGCAAGCATTTCTGCCCGCCATAGTTCCCGCCGAATTGCTTGAGAAGGCAAACGGTCGCCTCTACACAGCTGAAGTAATCGCCAATAGCTTTATCGGCCTTCCACTCGGTGCATGGGCTTTTGTCGCCGCAGTTGGTGTTCCGTTTGGCGCCAATGCGGCGTCATTCGCCTTGGCTGCAGTGCTGGTTTCCACAATTTCATTGCCCTCAAAAGAGTTGCCGGTTGCGCCATTGCAACGACAATCATTCAAAAATGACTTGGTAGAAGGAATCAAATGGCTTTGGGCAAACAAACTCATCCGCACACTCGCGATCATGCTTGGTATCACCAACATGGCAACGATGTTTGGTGACGCGATTTTTGTGAAGTACGCAGCCGATGAACTCGGCGTAACTGGTCGTGGTTATGGGTTGCTTCTGTCCTTGATGGCCATCGGTTCAATCGTTGGAGGGTTCGTTGGTGACCGCATCGCGAAGCGTCTAGGTGCACCACTCGCAATGGTCGTATCGTTCGCTGTGTTCAGCACGGTCGGTCTTGTTTACTATTTCATGCCGCACATTTGGTCGGTGGCAACTGCCGTCGCTGTAATGGGACTTGCCGGGACAACATGGAACATTGTCACCGTCTCGCTTCGGCAGCGAATCATCCCGCCAGAGCTTTTCGGACGCGTCAATAGCGTTTATCGACTCATAGGAACCGGATCAATCTCACTTGGCGCACTGATTGGCGGGCAAATTGCATTTAGCAATGGTCTGCGTGCACCGTATCTCGCATCAGTTTTTGTGGGTTGCATTGCACTCGCCGTTGGTGGACCAATTCTCTATCGTTTGGCAAGCAGCTACATTCCGCCAGCAGACACACCTGCACCGCCGTCTATCAAATAAGTTTCACCAGTCATCCAGCTCGCAAGATCCGACGCCAAAAACGTCGCGAGATTGGCGATGTCCTGAGGAACACCGAGACGCTTTGTTGGCAACCGCTTTGCCAATGCCTCACCAAAGTTATCGACGAGCATCTGAGCAAAATCTGTTTGCACCAATCCAGGAGCAATACCAACAACCCGCGTGAGTCCCAATTCTCCAGCAAGTTGCTTCGTTAAGTGAATGAGTGCTGCCTTCGTCAGGTTGTAAACACCAAGGTTTCCTTCTGCCCGTAGCCCGCCAACTGAAGCAATGTTGATAATCACACCAGGATGATCAATCATCCATGCCTCCCAAACCGCCTGACACCAAAACAATGGACCACGCAGGTTGACCTGAAATGTCTTGTCGTATCGTGCAGCATCAACACCCAGCGTTGGGCCCGCGTACGGATTGGTTGCAGCATTATTTACGAAGATGTCAATCTTGCCAAAGTGTTGAATAGTTGCTGCAACACAAGCCTGCGCAGTTTCAATGTCGCCTGCATTACCAGCGAAAATTGCGGTGTCTCCACCGATCTCATCGGCCGTCGCATGCAAAGAGTCTTCCTTGCGTGACATCAGCATCACTTTGGCGCCAGCTTCTACGTATGACTTCGCAATAGCTTTACCTATGCCGCGCGAGGCACCGGTAACTAATGCGACTTTGCCTTCGAGTGAAATTTCCATGTCGGCGACATTAGCCGTCATTCAGTAATGGTGCTGACTCGTACTTTCTGCACTCGTCTGCCATCC
>WLPO01000069.1 GCA_009698745.1 Actinomycetota bacterium | reverse complement strand
GGTGGTTACAGGATCTGGCAACACCATTTCGGTATTCACTACCGGAGTTTCAAACGTGACAGGAATCTGTGGCAGCACATTGAATACTCCCGCTAGGTCATTACGTCCAACCGCTCCAACGACACTGAACGTGACGTCAAGTGCACCCTCCGCTTCAAGCAGCATTGCCTCAACTCCAGCCTGGGCAAATGTGTCGCCAATGCGATGTGGTGATTGCTGACCAAGTGATTCTGCGCGTGCACCAACCGGAATTGAAATGATCGTGCCGCCGACCCCACTTGGATCAAGCACAAAGGCTGTCAGCGACGTTGCTTGGTTGGCTTCGTTAACGGTTGCCAACAATGCCGCAGGTGTTGCTGGTATTAACAGCGCCCCACCGTCGTCTACACGTGTGCCACCAGATGAATTCAGTAACGACCGCGCAGCAATCGTGCCACCAATTGGCAACAGACATGCAGATGCGACGCCACAGGCCAGTGCCGCAAACATTCTGTTGCGTTGCCGTGAAGGTATTGCAGTCATGAACGAATGATTCTCTCACCTGATCCGTACATGCCACGAATCTGAATTTCGTTCAATACTTGAGTAGTCACCAAATAATCGGTAGGTCTTCCATCGGCAAAGCGCAACCTGAGGTCGGTACTGCTCACTTCAAGTCGCGGAGACTCAACTCGGAGCCATGCAAACTGTTTTGGCAAATCGACACTTACTCCTGGTCGATCAACAACGACGAGTTGTGATTGCGCAACCACATGATCAACTCGTTCCCAACTGGGCAAACCTGCAGCTGCGTCATCACCAACAATGGTGAACAACTGTGCGCCTGGGTACTCGTGTGCAAGTCCTTGCAACGTGTCGGCAGTAAAGCTTGGACCACCGCGATCAATCTCGTCGCGCCCGGCAACCAACCCTTCAACATCGCGTACTGCGGCCTGGACCAATGCAAACCTGTCTTCGGCCGGCGAAACATCGCGCACGCCAGACTTCTGCCATGGATCGTGCGAGACCATCAGGATCACAACGTCGAGATCAAGGGCATGACGAACATTGATTGCAGTAACGAGATGCCCCACGTGAGGTGGGTCGAAGGTGCCACCAAACAATCCGATTCTCTGCTGTTTGGGTAGTGACACGTCTGTCAGTCTAGAAAGATCTGCTTCTACCCCGGTTGTGAACCTTTGCCACACTCGGAATGGTTGTGTGCGTTACCAATATGCACTAAACCCAATAAACATCAGTGTTTAAGAAATTCAAAAAAAAATCATTTACCCCTAGCGCAAAACCTGCCGATGAACTAATGTCATTAATCCCCCCATAAACCCCCCACACAATCGAAACGGTCCCCCCACCATGTCTGATGCAATTGGTCTCTACCTCAACGAAATCGGTAAAGTCGCCCTCCTCAACGCCGAGGACGAGCGCAACCTCTCCAAGGCCATCGAAAAAGGTCGCGACGCGGCTGCAGCGATGAAAAAGGGTGAGCGCGGTGCAGCATTGCGCGCCGACCTCCGTGGCGCCGCCAAGGCCAAAGATCACTTCATCCGCTCCAACCTCCGACTGGTCGTCTCGATCGCCCGTCGTTACCCATTGCCACAGGGCATGGACTTGTTGGACTTGATCCAAGAAGGCAATTTGGGCCTCGAGCACGCCGTTGACAAGTTTGACTGGCGCCGTGGTTTCAAATTCTCGACTTATGCAACGTTCTGGATCCGTCAGGCCATTGGCCGCGCGCTTGACCAGAAGGCCAGCCTCATCCGTATTCCTGGTGATCGCTCGGCAACTTTGCGTGCAGCGCTTCGTCAGGGTTCTGGCGATGCAGAAGGTCTCGATGCAATGAACGCCGAATTGCACCGACTCACCACCCCGGTCTCGCTTGACAAGACCATCGGTGACGACGGCGACGCAACTCTTGGCGACTTGGTGCCAAACGACGACATCAGCCCAGAAGAGGCAGTGATGTCGATGGTTGATACCGACCTACTCGACAACTTGCTCAATACACTTGACGAGCGCGCCCGTTACGCAGTCGAAGCACGCTTTGGCATGCACGACGGCGAGCGCAAGAGCTTCCGTCAGGTTGGCGAAGAGCTCGGCGTCACTGCCGAGGCCGCACGCCGACTCGTGAGCCGTGCAGTTGACTCATTGCGCGAAGATTCTGGCGATTTCCTGACCGTATAAAACCCGCTGGGTTTGAACACGGCAGGTTCGTACACTGAAAGTACTGAGCCCTATGACACGCAACTGGACACCTTCATCTTGGCAGAGCATGCCCGCTGTGCAACAGCCGCAATGGCCAGACACTGGCGAGCTCGAGCGTGCGCTGAAGCAGATCGCCACGTTTCCCCCACTCGTTTTTGCGGGTGAAGCAAGGTCACTGCAGGCGGCACTTGGTCAAGTCGCAAGTGGCAATGCATTCTTGCTGCAGGCCGGCGACTGTGCCGAAAGTTTTGAAGAGTTCACTGCAGTCAACATTCGCGAAAAGCTTCGTGTCATTTTGCAGATGGCCGTCATGCTCACCTATTCGATGGGCGTACCTGTTGTCAAAGTTGGCCGCATCGCTGGTCAATTTGCCAAACCACGTTCGGCCAACACCGAAAAAATTGGCAACATTGAATTGCCAGTATTCCGCGGGCACATGGTCAACGATCCTGCAGCACACGAAGATGCTCGGCGACCAAACCCAGAACGTTTAGTTCAGGCATACCACCAGTCGGCAAGCACGCTCAACTTGTTGCGCGCTTTCACCAAGGGTGGCTTTGCAGACCTCAACCGCGTGCACGCCTGGAACCAAGAGTTTGTTGCAACGAGCGCTGAGGGCAAGCGCTACGAGCAAGTTGCTGCCGAGATCGAGCGTGCTCTCGCTTTCATGCGAGCCTGTGGTGTTGATACCGAGACCAACAGCGCACTTCACCAAGTTGACGTTTACACAAGTCACGAAGCGCTCATTTTGGGCTACGAAGAAGCACTCACCCGCCAAGACTCATTAACTGGCGGTTGGTATGACTGCAGCGCTCACATGCTCTGGATTGGCGAACGTACACGCCAACTCGACGGAGCGCATATTGAGTTTCTTCGCGGCGTGGGTAACCCAATCGGTTGCAAAATTGGCAAGGACACAAGCGTCGATTTCGTGCTCAACTTGTGCGAGGCACTTAACCCATCGCGCATTCCTGGTCGACTTACTTTGATCACGCGTATGGGCGCAGACAACGTTGAAGAAACCTTGCGTCCCCTGCTTCGCGCCGTGCGCGACACTGGACATCCAGTCGTTTGGGCATGCGATCCAATGCACGCCAACACGTTTACCGCGCCAAATGGTCGCAAGACTCGTCACTTCGATGACATCATTCGTGAAATCACCGGCTTCGTGCTCGCGCATCGCGCAGAAGGCACATGGCCAGGCGGCATTCACATCGAGCTCACCGGCGACAATGTCACCGAGTGTCTTGGCGGCGCAGAAGGCTTAAGTAATGACGATCTCGACACACGTTACGAAACCGTGTGCGACCCACGTCTAAACGCTCGTCAATCACTTGACCTTGCATTCCGCGTTGCAGAACTGATTCGCGACAAGAATTAGTGCCTATGGGCACGAACCTCGCGCAATCTTTTGCGCTCATCAGCACATGGGGTGCGCCAAACGTCGCCGCGGGTGTTATTGATCAGACAAACACTCTGCACCTTGACGGTGACACCGAGTACCGATTCCGACTGGCATCAATCAGCAAAATCATCACGGCGTGGGCTGCGCTTATCTCGGTGGAGGACTGCTCCGTTTCACTCGACGATCAAGTCGGTCAAGAAGGATGCACGCTTCGACACCTCCTCTGTCATGCCGGCGGGTACGGGTTTGACAATGGTGCTCCGATCATCAGCCCAGGTCGCAAGCGTGTGTATTCCAACACTGGTTTTGAAATGCTTGCTGCACACATTGCAACGCAAGTCGAAATGAACTTTGACGAATATTTGTTTGAAGCAATTTTTGCACCACTCGGTATGTCGTCAAGTGAATTACTTGGCTCCCCTGCAGCAGATATTCAATCGACGATTTCGGATCTTGCATTATTTGCCGCCGAGCTGCGCACACCAAAACTCATTGCACGATCTACCTACATCGAAGCAACGACTCCTCAATTTGGAGAACTCGAAGGCGTTGTCCCCGGCGTAGGCAGATTTGATCCGTGCCCATGGGGCCTCGGTCCAGAAATCCATGGTGCCAAGTCACCCCACTGGATGGCCACCCGCAACAGTGCTTCAACCTTTGGACATTTCGGCGGCAGTGGGACTTTCATTTGGATTGATCCCGTCGCAAACGTTGCGTGCTTTGCACTCTCCAACCGCGAGTTTGGTGATTGGGCACTTGACGCATGGCCGAAGTTTGGTGATGCAGTTTTAAATGAACTAGGTCGATAGTGAGATCTCGCTAGTGAGATCCAATTTATGACTCTCGACCTGCGCGATCACAAGGCGGACGCCTTTTTGTTGATGTCATGTTCGTTTGGCATTGCCACCGCCAACAGCGTGATTTTTGCCGCACTCGGCGACATTCAAGACAAATTTGGTTTCGCCACTTCAAGCCTTGGACTTATTTCTGGTGCCGGATTTTTGAGCGGATTCGTGATGCAACTATTTATTGCTCCATACGCAGACCGCGGGCATGCAAAAAGACTGATCATGCTGGGTCTCTTGGTGAGTGCACTCGGCGCAATCCTCATGGCCACCAGTACTTCGCTCGTGCAGTTTGTTGTGGCACGCGCAGTCATCGGCTCTTCATTCGGTCTCGTCATGCCAGCCGTGCGTGCACTGATCGCTCATGTCGATCCAGAGCGGCGTGGCGAACGCCTTGGCAAACTCGCAGGAATTGAGCTGCTCGGCTTTGTCGCTGGTCCACTATTCGGCGGAATGATGATTGACCCGATCGGCCTTTCATCTACGTTCCTCGTTTTTGGAGGCATCAGCCTGCTCACATTGCTGCTCATTGCTTTTCGCTCGTTTCCCGAATTGCCAACCAACGAAACTTCACAACGTGCCAGCGTTGAATTACTGCGTTACCCGCGTGTTCGTATCGCAGTACTCACTGCCATGGCCATTCAGGCTCCAGTTGGAATTTTTGATTCGCTGTGGGATCGCTATCTCACCGATCTAGGTGGCGGCAACATGATGGTTGGTATCTCGTTCGGTTTGTACACCATTCCGTTTATCATTTTTGCTTCATATGGCGGCAGATTGGCCGACCGACACGATCCGCAAAAGGTCGCGATGTACGCGATGATCTTCGTTGTTCCAGCAGTTGGTGGATACGGACTCTTTCGATCGCTTCCCCCGGTTGTCGCGCTCAATGTTCTCGAAGGCATTGCGCAAGCATTGATGTATCCAGCATCGGCTGCCGCGGTCGCTCTTGCAGCACCAATTGGTCGCGCATCTGCAGCTCAAGGCCTTGCAGGTGCATCGGGTCTGTTGATGTCGATGTTGCTTGCATTTACGACGCCAGCAATTTATGGACACTTTGGTGGGGCAAACCAAAACGGAGGCATAGTTGCCTTCGGTGCAGTTGCCCTACTCATGGCATCACTTACAGCCCTTGCCGCCGTGATGTTGTGGCGACTGGGTCGCCAATCAAAACTCGCTCTTATCAGCTAAGGCGTTCGATGATCATGGCCATACCTTGGCCACCACCAACACACATCGACTCCATGCCGATTGTCTTGTTGGTCGACTGCAAACCGTTGATCAATGTCGTCATGATGCGAGCACCGGTCATACCAAACGGGTGACCAAGCGCAATCGCTCCGCCATGAATATTGAGTTTGTCCATCGAAATTCCCAAGTGCTTTGCTGACGGAATTACTTGTGCAGCAAATGCCTCGTTGATTTCAACAAGATCGACATTGTCAATGGTCATGCCAGCGCGCTTGAGCGCTTGACGACATGCTTCGATTGGGCCAAGACCCATGATCTCTGGGTTGAGACCAGACACGCCTGACGAAATGATTCGTGCAAGCGGAGTGAGACCAAGTTGCTTTGCTTTTGTTGCACTCATCACCATGACTGCTGCTGCGCCGTCATTCAATGGGCATGCGTTACCAGCAGTGATTTGACCGTCTGGACGAAACACTGGCTTGAGTGCTGCAAGACCCTCGGCTGTTGTGCCGTCGCGTGGACCATCGTCCTTGCTGATGACCGTTCCGTTTGGCAATGTGAGCGGAGTAATTTCTCGCTCAAAGAAACCGTTGTTCTGGTTCTTCACCGCAAGCTGTTGCGAGCGGGCGCCGAAGGCATCCATCTCTTCACGAGTGACACCTTCGATTTCGCGTACGTTCTCGGCAGTCTGACCCATCGAGATGTAAGCGTCTGCCAAACCTTGTGCAGGTGTCCATGTTGGCTGTCCGCCGGCGCTGCGCAACTTTGTGCGCTCGCCTGGACCCTTAAAGATTGGGTTCGGTGCCATGTCACTTGCACCATGTGCATAACGGCTTACCGTTTCTACACCTGCTGCAATAAAGCAATCACCTTCGCCGGCCTTGATGGCATGTGCCGCCATGCGAATTGTTTGCAAACTTGACGAACAGTAACGATTGACAGTCACACCGGGAACATCGTCGAGTCCAGCAAGAATCGCAACCATACGACCAATGTTGAATCCACCTTCACCTGCTGGTTGACCAATTCCGAGCATGAGATCTTCGACGTCAGTTGATTTCACTTGTGGAACTTTTGCCATCAACGCACGCACGATTTGTGCGGTCATTTCGTCTGGACGCAAATCGACGAGAGTTCCTTTATTGGCACGGCCGATTGGGCTACGGGCTGTTGCGACGATCACTGCTTCGGTCATGGGGTATCTTTCGTTCGGTTTCCAATAAATAGTTACGCAACGGTACCATTTCGGG
>WLPO01000068.1 GCA_009698745.1 Actinomycetota bacterium | reverse complement strand
CGGGAACAATTAGGGGGAAATCGTGAAGACAAAAGCAGCGGTGTTGTGGGAAGTAAATGCTCCGTGGAGCGTCGAGGAAATTGAGCTTGATGCGCCGGGCCCAAATGAAGTGTTGGTCAAGATGGCTGCATCTGGTCTTTGTCACTCAGACGAACACGTTGTCACAGGCGATCTTCCGTTTGAGCTGCCAATGGTCGGTGGCCACGAAGGCGCTGGCGTTGTGCAACAAGTTGGCACAAACGTAAGTTGGCTTGCACCTGGCGATCACGTCGTTTTCGGTTTCATTCCATCATGTGGTCGTTGTGTGAGTTGCTCAACTGGTCACCAAAACTTGTGCGACCTCGGTGCCTACTTGGGCTCTGGCAAGCAGATCAGCGATCAGACCTCTCGACATCATGCTGGCGGCAAAGACCTGGGCGTGATGTGCTTGCTCGGAACTTTTGCTCAACACACTGTTGTGCATGAAGCAAGTTGCATCAAGATTGAAAAAGATGTGCCACTCGACCGTGCGTGCTTGCTCGGTTGTGGTGTTGTAACTGGTTGGGGTTCAAGTGTCTACGCGGCCGAAGTAAAGCCTGGCGACACCGTTGTTGTCGTGGGCGTCGGTGGCATTGGTGCCAATGCAATCCAAGGTGCACGCATTGCTGGTGCAAAACGAATCATCGCGATTGATCCAATTGAATTCAAGCGCGAGAAGGCAATGGAGTTTGGAGCAACACACACAGCCAACTCGATGTCTGAAGCAGTCCCACTATTGCAAGAACTTACGCGCGGTGCGATGGCCAACAAAGTTGTAATGACAATGGGCATCGGTAGCGGAGCAGTGATTCACGAGGCAATGGCGCTGACTGCAAAAGGCGGTCGCGTAGTTGTCACCAACATTCACCCAGCAATGGAGTTTGGTGCATCAATCAGTTTGCTCGACATGACATTGATGGAGAAGCAACTTGTTGGTTCGCTTTTCGGTTCGGGCAACCCTCGATCCGATATTCCAAAGTTGCTCGACCTTTATCGCGAAGGCCAACTCGATCTTGACGGTCTTGTCACCCGCACATACACGTTGAATGACATCAACGAGGGTTACCGCGCGATGCGTGACGGAGAAAACATCCGTGGCGTCATCAAATATGACTGATAAACAAACATCAGTTCAGATCATCAGTGCAGTCGGCAGCAATGTCGTTGGGCGCCAGCGTGAAATCGAGTTGGTTGTAGCCGCACTTGTAGCCGGTCGACATATGTTGCTTGAGGGCCCACCAGGCACGGGCAAAAGCACTCTGTTACGTGCAGTTGCTCAAAGCCTGTCGGTTGGGTTTGCGTTTGTGGAAGGCAATGCCGAGCTCACACCAGCACGATTGATCGGTCACTTTGACCCAGCTCGCGTCTTGAGCGATGGTTACACCCCTGACGTTTTTGTGGACGGTCCGCTTGTGACGGCATTGCGCGAAGGCTCTTTGTTGTATGTAGAAGAGATCAACCGAATTCCAGAAGAAACTTTGAATGTGCTGATAACGGTGATGAGCGAAGGCGAAATTACCGTACCGCGACTTGGCAAAGTGGTTGGCGCGAACGGTTTTCGACTTGTTGCTGCAATGAACCCGTTTGATGCCGTGGGTACCGCGCGTATATCAAGTGCTGTTTACGACCGAGTGTGCCGTGTTGCAATGACGTACCAGTCCTTGCAAGACGAATGCGCAATCGTCGATCGACACCTGAAGAACAACAAAGTTGGCGTGCAACCTGACGCTGCATGGGTTGCCAACGTTGTCGAAATCGTGCGTCGCACTCGCACTCATCCAGATTTGCGAGTTGGGTCGTCTGTACGAGGCGCAATCGACACTGCATTGGTGGCTTCGAGTTTGGCCGAAGTGCGGTCATCAAAGAATATTTCTGCATCAGTTGGGCTTGATAGTGCACTTGTTGCCATCAGTGGAAGAGTGCGGATCCGTGAAGGAAGCGTACGTAGCGCCGAAGATGTCGTAGCCGAAATATGGAATGACGTGTTTGGCACGAAAGCCAGAGACGAGTCAGCGGGAAAAGCTGGCGCCCCGACCGGGGCCACGACCTCGAACTAGCAAATCCGGCCGTTAAAGAAGGCGCACTCGCCGAGCAAGCAGAGAGTCAAGCAAAAAAGAAAACTGTTTCGCGCAGCGACCTTGCACGGCATGATCGCTTTGAACAAATTTCTCCTGAGGTAGGAGAGCTCGATGAGGCCGCGGTTGACGAAGCGCTCAACGACGCGCCTGACGAAATGCTTGGCATGCTTGCAGACCTGACAGCGGCAACTGATCCGAAGTTGCGTGAACTCGCTCGCCGACTTGCTGGGCGAGTGATGCTTGAAATTGCGCGCACTGGTAAACCCCGCCCACGTGGCGTGGGCAAGATGACGCTTGTGAACTATCAACCAGATGCCGGTGACATCGATATTGACTCCAGCCTTGATGGGTTAAACGAGATTCGAGTTAATGGCGCAGTCGACGTAGATGCCCTCAAAGTGCGTGGCTGGACAAAACCGGGGACAGCATTCAGTTTGGTTGTTGATCGCAGTGGCTCAATGGGTGGCAAGCCACTTGCCAATTCGGCGATGGCTGCTGCAGCCGTGGCTAGTCGCGAACCGAGTGACTACAGCGTGCTGGTGTTTGGAAACGATGTTGTAGTCGCAAAGTCGCAGGACGTTTCGCGTTCAAGCGAACAAGTTGTGAATACTGTTCTTTCACTTCGTGGATATGGCACAACAAATCTTGCTCAGGCGCTCACGACCGCAAACAATCAACTTGCGCGTTCTCGTGCGGGTAGGCGCGTAACAATTTTGTTTTCTGACTGCCGCTCAACGGTCGTAGGTGATGCGGTACTCGCGGGCAGTTCGCTCGAAGAGTTAGTAGTCATTGCGCCAGTTGATGATGACGCAGAGGCGCGTGTTTTTGCTCAACAAGTTGGCGCAAGGTTTACAACGGTGAGTGGGCCGAGCGATGTTCCCGACGCACTGCGACGAGTGCTCGACTAGCGGCAACTCGGATCGTTTGGGGGAGCAACGCCAAGCGTTGCTTGTTCTGGTGCGACGGCTGGAAGTGTTGTCGGTGGTGCAGCCGAGGAATTGTTGGTGGTGTAGTGCACAAAGTTCACCGGAACTATTTGTTCACTAGTGATACCACCGAGGGCACCTTCGGTTGTTGCCATGTCACTTGTAGGAGGCGCGTCACCCAATGATCCTGGAGTGGCAAAACTTGCTTTGCCTTGAAAGAGCGCAAGAATTTCACGCATCGTGTCGTTTTGAATGCGTGGTATGAGAACTGATTGGTCACCAACCATCTCACCAGTTGCGGCAATTGTGTACGTAGGGATATTGCTGGTGTTGAGATCGCGCATTGCTTGTGCGAGTTGTAGCAACAAAATTGGTGTGAGCCGATCATCAGTGATCACATTTTTGAGTGCGGCATTGAGAAGTTTGTTGGCAACGTTTGGGCTGCTCGATCCCTTATCAAGTGCCCGTTGCATGGCGCGGCGAATAAAATCTTGTTGACGACTGATGCGCCCCAAGTCCCCGGTGCCATCTTTGATCCACTTACTCTTGGCAGGGTCAAAGTATGAGTAGCCAGATCGAGATCGCACGTATGCGAGCGCGTGATCGCCAGAAAACTCAAAGCAGGAAGCTGCTGGGACATACAAACCGGTCTTACTGTCGCGAGTCTCATATAAAAATGGAACACTTACGCCGCCAACAGCATTGACTATTTCTTTAAATGCACAAAAGTCGATGTTGACGTAGTGGTCGACACTGATGCCAAAGTTTTGGTAGATCGTGTCAACGAGTTTGTTTGGGTTTTTGCGGTCAAACGCAGTGTTGATGCGGTTTGTTCGAGTTGATCCTGCAATTTTGACCCACAAGTCGCGTGGAAACGATAAAAAAGCTGCATGATTGTCTTTCGGATCAACACGAATAATCATGATCGTGTCACCTCGTTCGCCAAAGCTTGTGCGGTCACCGAATGCTCCGGCATACGGAGATTTTGGGTCGACGCAACTGCCGTTGTCTGAGCCAGTGAGCAAAAAGTTTTTGGCCGCAAGGTCGCCTTCGGTCAAATTCCAGGTATCGGAAGGCGTGATTTCGGCGTCGATACTTGGTTGACCATTTGGATCACGACTGAGCGACACGACTTGTCGTGCGTTCAGGCGATTATTTGCCCACAACATGCCAACTCCGGCAACAAGCAATGAAAAAACAACTGCGATGTTGAGAGTCAGCACCCAGTAGTGCGAGCGAGGCCTTGCGTAGCGTTTTGCAAGGCGCTTGTTGCGAGTCATTTTGTGTCCGTGACTGGAGCCAGTCGAACGGTTGTTGCAATATGTGCAGCCGAGTCGCCTGCCGTATGAGCAACAAACTCGATGGCGGGCACAACACCAGCGTTTTGCAAGTCGCCAATGCACTCTTTGAGCAAAGCAATTTGTGCGTCTGTAGCGCTCACTGATGTGTATTCAACCTCGGCACGTTGTGAAAGTTTGGCTTCTGTCTTGGTGCGGCGAATGACTCCGATTACGTTGCATGCGCTATCGAGCATCATCTCGAAGGCATCAATGTGTTTGGTGTCTCCGGTGATTTCGCCAACCGTTGGCCATTGCGCCAAGTGGATCGAGTTCTGCTTCCACCAACTCCATACTTCTTCGGTGGCAAACGGAATGTGTGGAGCAAACAAACGTTGCATGACACTCAGCGCGCGTTGCAGTGCAGCCCGAGCTGAGGCAGAAATATCGGTAGTGCCGTATGCACGCATCTTGACGAGCTCGAGGTAGTCGTCGCAGAACCACCAAAAGAATGATTCGGTGCGCTCGAGTGCACGTGCGTAATCAAATGTTTCAAATGCCGTTGTTGCATCGTTAATAACAACGCTGAGTCGTTGGAGCATTGCGACGTCAAGTGGCTCGGTTGGCACGACTTCTGGACCAACCTCGCCAGCACCCAACACAAACTTTGTTGCGTTGAGCAATTTGGTTGCGAGTTTGCGTCCAACCTTCATTTGATCTTCGCTAAATGCGGTGTCAACTCCCGGTCGGGCAGATGCAGCCCAATAACGAACGGCATCGCTGCCGTACTGTTCAAATAAATCAATAGGCGTGACTACGTTGCCCTTCGACTTTGACATCTTCTTGCGATCTGGGTCCAAGATCCAGCCCGACAATGCGGCGTTGCGCCAAGGAGCAACATTGTGCTCGAAGTGCGAACGAACTGTTGTTGCAAAGAGCCAAGTGCGAATGATGTCGTGACCCTGTGGGCGAACATCCATTGGAAACACGTTGTTAAACATTGCTGGATCGTCGAGCCAGCGGCCAGCAATTTGTGGCGTCAGTGAAGAAGTGGCCCAGGTGTCTAGAACATCGGCGTCACCGACAAAGCCGCCCGGCCTACCGCGTTGTGCTTCAGTGAATTCACTTGGCACGTCTGTGCTCGGGTCGATTGGCAATCGTGAAGCTTCAGGAACAAGTGGGTTTGAATAGTCAGGTTCACCAGCCGAATTGAGTCGGTACCAGAGCGGCACGGGCACGCCAAAGTAGCGCTGGCGGCTCACGAGCCAGTCACCATTGAGTCCGTCAACCCAGTTGCTGTAGCGGTGCTGCATAAATTCTGGATGCCAGGCCAACTCATTGCCGCGCTCCAACAATGCTGCGCGCAAATCGGCATCGCGACCGCCGTTGCGGATGTACCACTGACGACTTGTCACGATCTCGAGAGGTCGATCGCCCTTTTCGTAAAATTTGACTGGGTGAGTGATCGGTTTTGGCTCGCCGCGCAAGTCGCCACTCGTGCGCAGCATCTCAACAATTGCTGTCTGTGCCTGCTTCACGGATTTGCCGGAAAGTGCCGCGTAGTTCTCGAGACCGATTGCGCTTGTCATGCCGTCAGGCGCTTGCGTCAAGATGCGACCATCGCGTCCAATAATTGGTCGTGTTGGCAAGTTGAGTTCGCGCCACCACACAACGTCGGTGAGATCGCCGAACGTACAGACCATCGCAATGCCCGTACCTTTGTCAATCTGCGCAAGTTCGTGTGCGAGCACAGGAACTGCAACGTCAAACAGCGGCGTGCGCACCATGGTGCCAAAAAACGGTTTGTATCTGTCGTCGTCTGGGTGGGCAACGAGTGCAACACAGGCAGGGATGAGTTCTGGTCGTGTAGTCGCGATCAGTATTTCACCACCAGACTCATGCGTGAAAGAAATGTCGTGGAAAGCGCCTGGACGCTCACGATCTTCTAGCTCTGCTTGTGCAACAGCCGTTCCAAAATCGACGTCCCACAACGTGGGTGCTTCTTGGGCGTAAGCCTCGCCGCGCGACAAGTTGCGCAAGAACGCGTCTTGGCTTGTGCGTCGCGCGTGGTCACTGATGGTGGTGTACAACAATGACCAGTCGACTGATAATCCAAGTCGACGAAACAAGTCTTCGAATACTTTTTCGTCCTCATGCGTGAGCTCTTCACATAGGGCAATGAAGTTTGGACGAGATATTGCTACTGCACGGTGATCTTTTGGTACGTCGCCGCGAAATGGTGGCACAAATTTCGGGTCATGGGCAACACTCGGGTCACATGAGACACCATAAAAATTTTGTACTCGACGCTCGGTCGGCAGTCCGTTGTCGTCCCAACCCATCGGATAAAAAACTGATTTTCCACGCATGCGCCAGAAGCGGGCAACAGCATCAGTATGTGTGTAACTGAACACATGGCCCATGTGCAGCGAACCGCTCACGGTGGGTGGAGGAGTATCAACCGCAAAGACATTGTCGCGAGTGGCCTTGCGGTCAAATGCGTATGTGCCCAAGGCATCCCACTGAGCAATCAACTTGCTTTCGACGTTGTCGAGGGAGGGCTTTTCTGGCACGGTCATCGCGCATTAACTGTATTGGGTCAGGCCACTGCTTGGCCTACAACTGCGCCTCTAGGCTGTGTGCGTG
>WLPO01000067.1 GCA_009698745.1 Actinomycetota bacterium | reverse complement strand
ATTGGCTCGGTGTATGAAAAATATTGTGGGTCTTGTACTTGACAAAAGTACGGACCATAAAACAATTCTTGGAAGCACATCACTTGTGCGCCTTGCTTCGCTGCTTCACGGGCTGCTGCCTCGTGCTTGACGATCATCGACTCTTTGTCGCCTGTCCAGTCGGTCTGCAACAACGCTGCTTTTACGATTCTCGCCATGGCGGCTTCTCCCCTTTGAGTTACAACCCTTATTAATGAATACCTAAGGGAATCAGGCTAGTTGCCTATGTGCCAAACGGTAAAGCCGCAATTGGAAGTGGTGATTTATGAGGAAATAACGGCTCTGCGGGCTGGCAGAAATTTGAGAGCAAACAAAGCACCGGCAAGCGCAACACCTGCACCCGTAAAGCAGGCGGTGTGGAATCCATGCATGAATGCATCGCTCACTGCTTGGCGCACGGCTTCGGCGGCCTCTGGGGTTGGGGCCCGTTCAGCAACGGCAAACCCGGCACCTGCAGACTCTTTGGCTAACGCCACAGCTTCAGCTGGCAATTTGAAGTTGGCAAGCAACTCACCAAGCTTTGGTCCGTACAACGATGCAAATACTGATCCGCTAATTGCAACGCCAAGTGTTCCACCCACTTCACGACTTACGTCGTTAACCGCAGAACCAACTCCGGCCTTTTCGCGCGGAAGTTCGCCCATGACTGCATCAGTTGCAGGTGACGTAACAAGCGCAAGACCATTTGCAAGAAACAACATGCTGATAATGACCGGACCCCAGTAAGCGGTTTGTGCTCCACAGAATCCGATAATGATCAAACCAATAGACATGTTGGTGAGACCAATCGAAACGATTCGTTTTGTTCCAAATTTGAGCGCAAGTCTTGCTGCGATCGGTGCGGTGACACCAGCGCCGATTGCGAACGGCAATGTGTGAACACCAGAAGACAGCGTGCTGTAGCCGCGCACAAACTGAAAGTACTGCGTGACGAGAAACGTAAAACCAAACAAAACAAAAAACGCAATGCCGATTGATCCAGTTGCTGCCGACAACCTTGCATTACGAAACACGCGAACATCGAGAAGCGGTTCGTTAGTTGAAAGCTCTCGTTTCACGAATAAAGCAAACAAGATCATGGTGCCAGCGAACGATGCCAATGTCGAGATGCTTGCCCATCCGCGATGCGGGCCTTCAATGACGGTGTACACCAGCAAACCAACCATTGCGATCGAAAGCGCAAACCCCGGAAAATCCATGCGATGCGGATTTGGATCTTTTGATGTTGGAATAAAAATTGCGCCAAGAACCAATGCGATTACACCAACCGGAACATTGACGAGGAATACCGAACCCCAATAAAAGTGTTCAAGCAAGAAGCCACCCGTGATTGGACCGAACGCAACAGCCATTCCCGAAACCGCAGACCAAATGCCAATCGCTTTTGCGCGCTCTATCGGATCACGAAAAACATCAATGATGATTGCGAGTGTTGCTGGGAAAACTGCCGCAGCGCCAATGCCCATTGCCCCGCGCGCAATAATCAGCGACGAAGTGGATGTTGCAAATGATGCCCACACCGAGCAGCCAACGAAGCCGATCAAGCCAACCTGAATTGCTCCTTTGCGTCCGAAGCGATCGCCAAGACCACCAAATGCCAGCAGCAAACATGCAAAGACCAGCGCATACGAATCAACGATCCATTGCAATCCACTTGTCGATGCACCCAGTTCTCGCGACAATGTCGGTAGCGCAACGTTGATGATGAGGTTGTCGACAACCACCATGAACAAACTGATGCACAGCACCAGCATGATCATCCAGCGACGATCGTGAATTTTGGGGTCTAGTTGAGTATTCATACATCACAATGTCTAGCAAATAGCCACATAGTGTTAATTCATGGCGCAAACACCTACAGTTATCAAATGAATTCAATGCAGAAATCTATTGCTGCAATTGCATTCGTATTGTTTTTCTCTGCATGTGGCACCACAACTCAAAGCACTACCTCTGCGGTGGGATGCGAGCTGGGTGCGCCTGTAAGCGGAGCACTCACTATTGCTACAACCGTTGCGCCGATCACGAGCATTGTCGCCAACATTGCTGGCGGAACGAACACTGTTATCTCGGGCATTGTTCCGGAAGGAACCAACTCGCACACCTTTGAGCCAAAACCAAGTGATGCGAAAACGTTGGAGACTGCAGACATCGTTTTCATTAACGGACTCGTGCTTGAAGAACCAACAAAAGATTTGGCACTCGCCAACCTCAAAGATGGCGCAAACATCTGTGAACTTGGCACTCAAGTTTTGCCAGAGTCTGAATACATCTATGACTTCTCGTTTCCAAAAGAAGGCGGAAAGCCAAACCCACACTTGTGGACGAACCCGCCGATGGCTAAGCAATATGCACAAGTTGTACACGATGTATTAGTTCGTCGCGATCCTGCGAATGCTGCAACATACGACTCAAACTTTGCTGCGTTTAGCGCAAAGGTCGACGCGCTGGATGCTGCGATGGTGACAGCCACTGCAACCATTCCCGAGTCACAGCGCAAACTCGTGACGTACCACGATGCTTATGCGTACTTTGCCAAACATTACGGCTACACCGTTGTAGGGGCATTGCAGCCTTCGTCATTTAGCGAGCCAACTCCAAAAGAGATTGGCAACTTAATTAATCAGGTCAAAACCGAAAACGTGAAGGCAATCTTTGGTAGCGAAGTATTTCCCAGCCCAGTTCTCGAACAAATTGGTGCCGAAACAGGCGTGCGTTATGTGGACGTGCTGCGCGATGATGACCTCATTGGCATGCCGGGCGATGCCGAGCACTCGTGGCTTGGATTAATGAGATTTGATTTCGCCACAATGGTCGAAGCCCTCGGAGGTGACACATCTGCACTGAAATCTTTGGACGTACGCGATGTAGCCAAGGACTCCGCTGTCTACCCTCAATAGGGTTCTCATGACATCAACGCCCCTGATCGACTGCTCACACGTCTCGTGCACATACGGCAATGCGCCCGTAGTTGATGATGTCTATCTACAAATCAATCGTGGAGAATTCGTTGGCATCGTCGGGCCGTCCGGTTCTGGCAAAACAACTCTGCTCAATGCGATCATGGGTGCGCATCCAGTTGCGCATGGCACCATCACGCTGCAGCCAAACCTGACAATTGGTTACGTGCCGCAAGTTGAAACTGTGGACTGGTACTTCCCTGTCACTGTTGAAGAAGTAATCGTGATGACACGTACCAAATCAAGTTGGTGGCCACGCATTACTGCCAGCGAACGCAATGCTGTTCGCGAAGTACTGGGCCAACTCGGCATTGCCGATGTTGCTCACCGACATATTCGTGAACTTTCAGGTGGTCAGCAACAGCGAGTCTTTTTGGCACGCGCAATGTTTAGCCAACCAGATATTTTGATCATGGACGAACCGACGTCTGGAGTCGACGTGCGTACACGGCACGAGATCTTGCACTTACTCGCTGACTTGCACGAAAAAGGCCTGACGATTTTGCTCACCACTCACGACCTCAACGGTTTGGCTGCCCACTTGCCACGCTTGGTGTGCTTCAACAAAAAAGTTATTGCCGATGGCAACCCACGCCAAGTTCTGACTCCACAAGTTCTTGAGCAAACGTATGGCGCACCGATGGATGTGCTCGAGCATGGCGGCATGCCACTCGTCGTCGATCACGGTCGCGTTGCAATGCGAGGTGAAGGCAAATGATTCTTGCCATAGACCTGATGGAACCATACGGATTCCAATTTTTTAGACACGGACTTGTTGTCGCCACAATCGCTGGCGCACTCTGCGGACTTCTTGGTGTGTTTGTGGTGTTGCGCGGTATGAGTTACATCGGCCACGGACTCTCGCATGCTGTGTTTGGTGGTGCCGCAGCCAGCGCTGTGTTACGCATCAATTATTTTCTGGGCGCTGGCGTATGGGGAATTATTTCAGGCTTGCTCATTGCACGAGTTGCAAGACGACGCGTGCTCGGTGCCGACGCAGCAATTGGTGTTGTGACGACAGCATCGTTTGCACTCGGCTTGGCGCTGATGAACCGTTACGGTCAGGCCGGCAAGAGCATCGAGGCCGTGTTGTTTGGCAGCGTGCTCGGAGTTCAAATGGTTGACATTTACGCAGTTTCTGGCGTTGCATTGCTTGGCTTGGTTGTTGTGGTGCTTGGCTATCGCAGGTTGTTGTTTTCCACGTTCGACCGCGACGTTGCACAAGTAAGCGGCGTCAATGTTTCTGCTGTTGAAGCAGGACTCCTCGCCATGTTGTCGATCACCATCTTGGTCACGATGCGCGTCATCGGCACATTGCTGATTTCGGCACTGCTGGTTATCCCAGCAGCATCAGCGCGCATGACCACCAATAGTTTTGCTCGCATGTTGTGGATCTCACCGATTATTGGTGCTTCAACATGTTTCGTTGGAATGAACCTCAGCTATTTTCTCAACACATCTGCGAGTGCAACAATTATCTTGCTCGATGCGTTGGTGTTTGTCATTGTCTACGCAGTTGCCGGTACGCGCAACCGTATGAAGATGGCCTCACTCGGCCACATCTAGCAATCAGTTTGCTTCAGGATTAAACACGGCAAATCCAAGTTCGCTAGCAGCACGACAGAGTTTTACATCGGAGCTTCCAAACATCTCTGCATTAACCGCAACAGCAGATGCCAAATGAATTGCATCGAGCGAGCGAAGCCGTGTGGACTCAGCGATCTCGCAGGCAGACTCTGCAACCTGCTCCGAAATCTCTACAACAGTCAAACGGGCCCACAGGTCGTCAAATGTTTGCACAATAATTTTGCTCTTCTGTGACGTGATGCGTCCATCCAGTTTTCCGCGAGCGAGTGTCGCTCGTGCTTCAATGCGTAGTAGCCGTGAAGAAATCAGTACCGGATCACTATCCCACAGCATTTGAGCCTGCGTGGTTCCCTGCTCATCAAACAAAAGTTTCAGGAAAAGCGACGAATCGATATAAGTGATCACTCGCTTCGCATTTCAATTAACAGCTCGCTCATTGATCCATCAATTTTTATGGGCTTGGGTCGTGGTCGAGTTGCATCAAGTGGGGGCTTCACAAGTCCCGCTTCTATGAGCAGTTGTAATTGTTGATGCGACGCATCCAGCGAAACGAGTTTGACTACAGGTTTACCGTGCTCAGTCACAACGACCTCCGAACCTTGCTGCACTAAGTCGATGTAATGACTGAGTTTGCTTTTGAGCTCGCGAACACCAACTTCTATTCGTTGATTTTTTACGCTTTTTGCCATAACTGGATTGTAGGCACATTAAGCACCTGTTTGTAACTACATTTATTGCCATACCTAGATGTGTGCGGCAAAGGTCTAGTTGCGAAAGCCCCATTCGGCACCTTGTGGAGTGTCTCGCACTTCCACGCTGATCTCGGCCAAGCGGTCACGAATCAAGTCAGATAAATCAAAGCGTTTGTCGGCTCGCACCTGCACACGCAAATCGAGCAATACCTGAACAAATGGCCCAACTACTTCACGTGGGTCACGCAAGCCTCCAGTTGCCGCACCAGCAAGTCGAGTGATCATGCTGCGCAACACCGATCTTGCGTAGTCGGCATCATCGCTTTGCAACGTGTCGTTTGACCAACCCGCAATGGCGTCATCCAAATCGAGAGCAGCACGCGCTGCGGCATCTGCATTGCCGGCAGTAATCGCTTGGGCAAATGCATCGTTCAGACGCTCATTTGCTTGACGCAAATTACTGTCGGACACCGCAACATCTTTGGCCACAGGCATTGCTGCTGCAGCGTCGTCTGCATTTTTCGACGACGTACCAGAGCTTGCAACAGACTTGTTGTTCGCCAACGGATCACGCAAGCGATCGAGTGGCATCACTTCGCCACTAGCAATCTCGGTTGACACACCCTTCACACGAATGGTGAGTACACCTTTGCCAACCACGGTCGCTGTCTGGGCATCAATATCAATCACCACACCGGTGTGTTCGTCTACACCCAACACGTAGACATCGTCTGGAAGCTCGCGCTCGAGAATTGCGAGGCGACGTTCGCCCATGTAACAAAAGCGTGTGTCGTGGTGACCGCCTTCGGCGTTGTTGTAGTGCGGAATCAGTGCTGCGTTGATGCCCACTTCACCGAGAATGTTGAGGCCTTCAAGCCATCGAGGCTCCTCGCCCACTTTGTAGATCTCGTACACCGGCAATGTGAATCGACCAAGAGTGAGTGCGGCCGCAGATGCAAATGTGACGATGCCACCATCGCGAAGTTTCTTGGTGAGCAGACCAGCAAGCGGAGTGCCCGACCACTGACGTAAGGCATACGTCGGCGATCCGGGTCCGGCAAAAACATATTGTGCATCAGACACCAATTGAAGTCCGCGCTCAACTGCAAGAGCATCTGCACCAATCATTTGAGTCAGCCCTGCAACGTCAAGCGTGATGTTGATACTGGTTTTGAAATACTCAACGGCCTTTGTCGCAAGCTCTGGCGCATTTTCTTGAAATCCATACGGAGTGTCGAGCAGTGTTGCCCGCGCAGGTTTTGGCAACTTTGCCGCAATCATGCGATGAGTCGTCACCATGGTTGGCGCCGTCTCGCCAGAGCCCATGATGGTCAAGATGCGTGGAAGTGTCATGAAAAGAATCCATCTGTAATTGCTGCGTGCACAACTTCGGCAAAGCGCGAAGGGTGTTGGGCATGCAGATCGTGGTCGGCTGGGCTAAACCATTCAACCCGCACATTCGGCACTAACTGCACAGCGTGCTCAACGGCACTTCGTTTTGTTTCTGCAAAAACACCGCCTGGTCCCTCGGCTGGCACGAACAACACTGGCACTTTGAGGTCGCTATATAAATGAGTCGGCTTGTGTTCCCATAAACCACGCAACACCAACATGTGGCGCTCAAGAGTCAGCCAAGGCTTGATTGTGCCATCGGGCAGATGCTCCATGTTTGCCATCGCTCCATCGATTCCGGTCT
>WLPO01000066.1 GCA_009698745.1 Actinomycetota bacterium | reverse complement strand
CGATGTCTGCCTTCTGTGCGAACCACAAGTAGCGGCGATTGGCTTGGCTTTCGCCAGCAAACGCTTCCTTGAGATTCTCATGTGTTTTTGTGCCATTTAATCCGGCCATGATGTTTCTCGCTTTCTGTTTTGTTGATGGAATTTGTTTATTCGTATTTCTATTTCTTGCTTACTTTCGCCTGCAGAACAGGAGACCTTTTTACTGCACGTGACTCGCAGTCCGAGCACTTACCTCTAAAAACGACGCCCACATCAGAAACCATGAAGTCGCTTGCGTCATTTGGCTTGAGTGCAGCAGCACCCTTTACATGCACATCGCGAATCTTTCCGCAAGAGCTGCAAACGGCGTGATGGTGATCGTCAACATTGGGATCAAAACGCATGCCGCCCTCGCCAAGATCTATCAACTGCAGCTCGCCCATCTCGGCAAGTTCGTTCAGGGTCTGATACACCGTGCGAAGCGAAATACCTGGCATCTGTGCACTTGCAATGCCATACAAGTTTTCGGCGGTTGGGTGCGTTTCGTTGTTGTGCAGCAGCGAAAAGATCAATTGACGCTGCGGGGTGAGTTTGCGTCCCATCGAACGAAACTGCGTGGCCAACTCGGCTGGTGAATGCATGCACGCAACAGTACTCCAGTTTTGTTCTAATTTGCAAGTCTTGCTAACTAACAATAGTTGTGACTTATGGCAAATCTGCCCCATGAAAGCCATTTGGGTAGCGGGCATGGACTCCCCTTGATTTAGGCTTTTGCCGTGAACTTTGACCGACAGCGCAATCTGGATCGATTAGCGACCGAGCAGTTCGACGTGCTGGTGGTGGGAGGAGGCATAACTGGTGTTGGGGTTGCGCTTGATGCCGCCTCACGCGGTCTTCGCACTGCCCTCGTCGAGCGTGAAGACTTTGCATCGGGTACGTCTTCGAAAAGCAGCAAGCTCATCCACGGAGGCTTGCGCTACTTGCAACAGGGCGAAGTCGGGTTGGTCTACGAAGCACTGCACGAGCGCCAGCGTTTACGTCGCAATGCACCACACCTCGTTCAGATTTTGCCTTTCATGATTCCGATACTTTCTCGAGACGGAGTGATTTCCAAAAAGATTGCGCGGGCTCTTGGCAGTGCACTATGGATGTATGACCTCACAGGCGGATGGCGTATCGGCAAATTGCACAAGCGCCTCAAGGCCGCAGAAGCAAACACGCACTTGCCCACCATTAATACAGACAGAATGTCTTCGGCGTACTTGTACTACGACGCTGCGGCAGATGATGCGCGACTTTGCGTCACAGTTGCTCGCACTGCTGCTCAACACGGAGCAGTCATTGCCAATCAGTGCCCAGTTGCCAACATTTTGCATGATGATTCCGGCAAAGTCAGAGGCGCACTCGTTCATCCAATCGGCAGTGAACCATTTGAAATTCAGGCTCGATGTGTGATCAATGCTGCCGGTGTATGGGCCGACAATGTACGAGAGACCGATGAAGGTGTTCACCCAAACAGCATTCGACCTGCAAAGGGAATCCACATCACCTTGCCCTGGAAGATGGTGCGCAACGACATCGCCGTGGTTATCCCTGTCAAGGTTGACAAGCGAAGCCTGTTTGTTGTGCCATGGATTTCAAATCACGACGGAACATACCAATACACGTACGTAGGCACTACCGATACAGACTTCGTGGGTGGAATTGACGAGTCACAGTGCTCGAAAGACGACATTGACTATGTGCTCACCGCACTCAATGCCGCGATCAACACCAACATCACTCGCGACGACATCACCGCAGTATGGTCAGGACTTCGTCCACTTGTGCGCAACACCGACGGCACAACCGCTAAGGGCAAAACGAGCGACCTCTCTCGCAAACATCAAGTTCGTATCTCTGACGCTGGAATGATCTCAATCACTGGTGGCAAGCTCACCACGTATCGCAAGATGGCAGAGCACGCAGTTGATGCGGCTTGCAAGCAACTTGGAAACAAAGCACGATGCCGCACCAAACGCCTTGCGTTCGTAGGCACAAATGGCTTTCGTTCTTCAATGCTTCGAGGTAATGACGCTGGTCTCGTAGAACGATTTGGTAGTGAATTCACCGAGATTAAATCGCTGATCTCGCAAGATAATCGGCTGAGCGAACCGCTCATCGAGGGGCTCTCCTACCTCAAAGCAGAAGCCATCTTTGCCGTACGTAACGAGATGGCACGCACACTTGACGACGTGCTTACACGTCGCACGCGAGCGCGCATCATCAATCGACCAGCAACCATTGCCAGCGCACGCAGCGTTGCAGAGCTCATCGCACCAGAACTGAAGTGGTCATTAAACGACATCGCTCAACAAGTAAACGACTTTGTTGAATCGTGCGCTCGCGAACTCGATGCAGCGATGGTCAGTGAGGCCGAGTTTGTGCAGTCAACTACAATCAGTTAGGGCATCATGACACAAGCGACAGATCCAATCGAGTTTGTGGGCCAAACTTCACCAATTCAAGAGCGATTTACAGATGTAGATATAGAGACTCTTTCGCCGAGTCTGATTCAGCAACTCAACAAAATCTGTGCGACATCCACCGAGGATCAAGATTTAGCCGACCACGGTCGCGACTGGTGGCCGCTCGCAATGCATTGGGCAATGCAGGGCAAAACTCCACGCAAGCCACACGCAATCTGTCGACCTACGTCAACCGAACAAGTTGTATCCATCGTCGAGTTGTGTAACGAAAACAGAATTCCCCTCACCGTCTCTGCGGGTCGCAGCGGCGTATGTGGCGCGGCAATTCCTGTTTACGGTGGCGTAGTACTTGACACCTGCTTGCTCGCAAGCATCATCAGTGTCGACAAAGTATCGGGAGTAGTCGAAGTCCTGCCCGGCATGTTTGGTCCAGACTTCGAAAACGAATTGCGAGACAAGCACGGCGTTACTGTCGGGCACTTTCCACAGTCGTTCGACATCTCCACCATCGGCGGTTGGGTTGCGTGTCGAGGAGCCGGTCAATACTCGACGCGCTACGGAAAGATTGAAGACATGGTTGTTGGGCTCGAAGTAGTCCTCGCCAACGGCACAGTTGTTTACACAGGCACAGAACCAGCAGGCGCCAACGGCCCAGACCTCACTTCTCTCTTCGTGGGCAGCGAAGGCACGCTTGGAGTAATTACTCGCGTCTGGCTGCGTTCGCATCCGTTGCCAAACACGCAACAACGCGCTGCTTACCTTTTCCCATCATTTATGGATGGCGTTAACACTTGTCGCGCTGCGGTGCAACATGGCGCAACTCCAGCCGTGCTGCGTTTGTACGATGCCGATGAATCAAAAAGATCGCACGGCACCGACGGCAAACAATGCACACTGCTCGTACTCGACGAAGGCGATGAGCGCATAGTTGCAGCAACGCTTGCGATTGTGCACGATGCGGCAGTTGCCAACGGCGCCGTAGTTGGCGATGTCGAATTGGTTGAAAAGTGGATGCATCACCGCAACAACACGAGCGGTCTACAAGAAGCAACTCGCCGCGGATTCATAGTTGACACCATGGAAGTTGCTGCTCAATGGAGTGCTTTAGGGGCGATATTCACAAATGTTCGTGCCTCACTGATGGCAGTGGAAGGCGCAGTGAGCGCCACATGCCACTTATCGCATAGCTACCTCGATGGGGCATGCCTCTATTTCACTTTTGCTGCCAAACCGACACCAGAATTCGAACAACGCTATGTGCAGTTGTGGAATGCATGTCAGCGCGCCGCACTCGACAGTGGCGCAAATGTTTCCCACCATCACGGTGTAGGTCTCAATCGTGGTCGCTTTTTGCCCGAGTCGCTCGGTGCCGGCATGGGTGTTTTGCAATCGATCAAAAACACACTTGACCCACGCAACATTTTCAATCCAGGCAAACTTGGGCTCAGCCCAAACTCAGATACAACTCAGCGAAAGCCAGTCTGGCCTTGAGCATCCTTGTCATCGATGTCGGTACTAGCGGACTTCGCGCAGCGGTTGTGCGTCCAACAGGAAACGTTGATCATCTCTTCTACGAATCTCTCGCACCAAGCTCTCCGACTCCAGGACTTGTTGAGTTTGATGCAAGCGCTATGCGAGATGCAGTGTTGCGAGTCGCTAATGCATCTCTGAGTGCCGCCGGCAAAGTTGATGCAGTGGGTATCACCAATCAGCGAGCATCTTGTGTTGCGTGGGACAAGAACACGGGCATACCTATCGGACCTGCACTCGGTTGGCAAGATTTGCGCACAGTTATCGAATGCATCACGGCGCGCGCAGAGCATGGTTTGTACTTGGCTCCTAACCAAACTGCCACAAAGGCTTCGTGGATGCTGAAGAACTATTCGATTCCGTCGGGAGCGAAGATTTGCATCGGAACAGTGGATACATGGGTTGCCTTTGTGATTTCACAAGGACAACTCTTTGTCACCGACGACACGAATGCAGCAGTGACAGGTTTATGGACCCTGCAAGAACAATCATGGTCGCCACGCATTCTTGACATTTTTGGTATCGACTTGGAGATGATGCCGACGATTGTGAAATCATCTGGCGTAGTTGGCAATGCAACTGCACTTACCGGTGCCCCGCCAATCGCAAGCTTGATCGGCGACCAACAGGGTTCTCTCGTTGGCCAAGGTTGCATCACGCCTGGTAAAACGAAAATTACTTTTGGCACAGGCGGCATGCTTGACACAGTCACCGGCAATACCCCGCCGACCGAGAATCGTCGCGCTAGTGGCGGTACTTTTCCCATCGTTGCATTTAGCGATGCGACTGGCATCACTTGGGGTGCTGAAGCAATCATGCTTTCTGCCGGCACAAACATTGAGTGGCTGTGTAGCGATATGCAACTCATCGAAACACCTCAACAAAGTCATGACGTCGCATCACAAGTCGAGACATCGGATGGCGTTGTTTATGTGCCAGCACTCCTTGGTCTTGGTACACCAAAGTGGGATTACGGCGCACGCGGAACTTTGATCGGGATAACACGTGGAACTACTCGCGCGCATGTTGTACGTGCCGTGCTCGAAGGAATTGCCCACCGTGGCGCTGACCTCGTTGAAGCGACCATTGCCGACTCGGGTTTACCAATTGAAACGTTGCGAATTGATGGTGGCATGAGCAAAAACCCAACCTTCGTGCAGGCGCTTGCCAATGCAACCCAGCGACCGGTCGAAGTGTCTCCCGTCACCGAGGCCACCACACTTGGCGCGGCATTTTTGGCTGGCGTAGCGGTTGGTACCTGGAAATCGCTTGAAGAAGCCTGTTCCACTTGGAAACCAGCCTCAGTCGTAGAGCCAAAGTCGGTACTCAATAGAGCCCAGTGGAGCCAAGCAGTTGAACGCGCAAGCGGTTGGATACCCGAACTATCGGGGCTTGACTTCTAGATTGTTATCGCCCCAAAGAAAAAGGAAGCACGAGTGACAACCAAAATTTCGTCAGCTGCGCCACCAGCGCCACCCAAGATGCCGACAAGCGCCGATAAACAATTGTTGGATTTCGCCCTGTCAGCTGAATTGTCAGTTCATGATCTGTACGTCAAGGCGATTGATTCAGGAATGCTTTCCGCCGATGAAAAAGTACTGATGGAAATGTTCTCCGAGCATCACAAGTCTTACGCCCAGTCACTCAATGGATTGCTCGGCAAGGCTGCGACTAATACTCGCAACGAAGCCTTGTATTCCACCTACGCCGGGCAATTGGTTTCTGCTCAAGCAATGAACCGCGTACTGCAGTCTGTCGAAAACACGATGGTTGCCACACACACCGACATTCTCTCGAGCCTTCAAGGTTTGGACGGCGCAACACTTGTTGCATCGATCATCACCGTCGAAGCTCGTCACGCAGCAGTGTTTGGCACCCTTCCAAGCCCAAGTCTCACTGACGCACTCAACAGCGCGGCAAGCTCGCTTGCACCAAATGCTGCGCCTGCAGCAGCAACCACAGAAACGACGGTGGCACCATGAACGACTTCAACAACTTGACTCGCCGTGATCTGCTCAAAATGAGCGGTCTCTCGATTGCAGGAATTGCTTTCCTTGCTTCGTGCGGAGCACAAGCTGGCGTTACAGCAAGCCCAAATATTGCAAGTGCAGGCACTGTGCCACCGACAACAGCCTTGGGTGAAGTTGTCATTTCTGACACCGTGTTGCTGCGTACGGCAGCATCACTCGAATACAACGCAATCGACACCTACACCAAGGTGCTCGACGGCGGACTCCTGACAGGTGATTTTGCTTCACTCACAGATGCAGTCAAACGCTTTCGCGATGATCACATGGGTCATGCTGATGCAATTAACGCCCTCGTTGTAAGCCATGGTGGCAAGGCACACGAGTGTGCCAATACTCGTGTCAATAATCTTTATGTCGACCCAGCGCTCAAGTTGATCACTGCTGACGGCAATGCAGATGCATCGCGAGATGTAGTGACTCTCGCTCACGCTCTTGAAAACCTGGCTACTCAGACCTACCAGGGCATTGTCGCTCTGTTGGCAGAGCCAAGTCTTCGTGGTAGCGCAATGCGCGTTGGCCAAGACGAAGCCCGTCACGCAGTAGTGCTCGCACAAGTACTCAACCCTGGCTACATGGCCATTGGCCCTAGCACCGATGAAGCAACCGGCAAAGCAAAAGTTGCATCAGTGCCTTCAACGTTTGGCAGTCTTTCCAGCATTCAGATTTCACTCGGAGCACCAAACTCAGAAGGCGCAAAGACAAGCCTTTCGTTGGAAACTCCAAGTCTGAATGGTCTGGTCTATGACCAGATCTCCTGCTAATTCTTGTAACTCCGGAAATTAGCCAACTAGCAACTTTTTTCTCGCCCGTAGACTCAACCTCGACGGTGAGTCGTTCGGATGATCGCGGCCAGATACTGCTTGCAGTACTTGGCTGAGGAAAGTCGGGGCTTCACAGGACAGAGTGCTGGCGAGAGCCAGGTCGGGGCGACTTGACGAATGGTGCAACAGAGAATAAACCGCCGATGGGCAATGACCGCAAGGTCATCGTCACAGGTAAGGCTGAAACGGTGCGGTAAGAGCGCACCAGCGTACGAAGCAATTTGTGCGGCTTGGTATCAACACTCGAAGCAAGACCATGCAGAGGGCATGAGCGGTCCGT